>NZ_JAXCIS010000079.1:0-1498 GCF_034044025.1 Pseudomonas sp. SED1 | reverse complement strand
TGAGCCCGCTCCACAGGGGTAAAGGGTGTCAGTGCTTGAACATCACATGGCGAACGGTGGTGTAGTCCTCCAGGCCGTACATGGACATGTCCTTGCCATAGCCGGACAGTTTCTGACCGCCATGAGGCATTTCGCTGACCAGCATGAAGTGGGTGTTCACCCAGGTGCAGCCGTACTGCAAGCGCGCAGCCAGGCGGTGGG
Organism: Pseudomonas sp. SED1; assembly: GCF_034044025.1. Classification (NCBI taxonomy): domain Bacteria; kingdom Pseudomonadati; phylum Pseudomonadota; class Gammaproteobacteria; order Pseudomonadales; family Pseudomonadaceae; genus Pseudomonas; species Pseudomonas sp. SED1. The sequence goes on along the minus strand of NZ_JAXCIS010000079.1, from coordinate 1,297 downwards.
CGCGGCCGACGTCGGCGGTCCAGACCGACGACGCCAGGCCGTAGTCCGAGTCATTGGCCCAGCCCAATACCTGGGCCTCGTCGTTGAATTTGGTCACCGACACCACCGGCCCGAACACTTCGCGGCGCACGATCTCATCGTCCTGCTGCGCGTCGGCCAACACGGTCGGCTCAAAGAAGAACCCGTTGCCTTCCACCGCCTTGCCTCCGGTCACCAGGCGGATATGGGATTGCGCCACGGCACGCTCCACAAACCCGGTCACACGGTCGCGATGCTGCGCGGTGATCAGCGGGCCCAGTTCGGTCTCCGGATCATCCTGCAAACCGTATTTGATGCTGGCCACTGCCGCGCCGAGCTTCTCGACAAACGCATCGTAGATATCGGCCTGTGCATAAATCCGGCACGCAGCGGTGCAATCCTGGCCAGCGTTGTAGAAACCGAAGGTACGGATGCCTTCCACGGCCGCGTCGATATCGGCGTCGTTGAAGATGATCACCGGCGCCTTGCCGCCCAGTTCCATGTGCATGCGTTTGACGCTGTCGGCGGTGCTGGAAATGATATTGGCACCGGTGGCAATCGAACCGGTCAGCGACACCATGCGCACTTTCGGATGATTCACCAGCGGGCTGCCAACGGTTGGCCCACGACCAAACACCAGGTTGAGCACACCGGCCGGGAAAATTTCAGCGGCCAGTTCCACCAGGCGCAACGCGGTCAGCGGGGTTTGTTCCGACGGCTTGAGCACCACGGTATTACCGGCGGCCAGCGCCGGAGCGATTTTCCAGGCGACCATCATCAGCGGGTAGTTCCACGGCGCGATGGAGGCAATGACGCCCACCGGGTCGCGGCGGATCATCGAGGTGTGGCCCGGCAGGTATTCGCCGCCGGCCGAACCGCTCATGCAGCGGCTGGCGCCGGCGAAGAAACGGAACACATCGGCCACTGCCGGGATCTCGTCGTTCAGCGCGGCGCTGTAGGGTTTGCCGCAGTTGTCCGACTCCAGCTTGGCCAGTTCTACTCCGTGGGCTTCGATGGCGTCGGCGAGTTTCAGCAGCAGCAGCGAGCGGTCTTTCGGCGGAGTTTGCGACCAGCCTTCAAAGGCGCTGTCGGCGGCGCGCACGGCGGCGTCGACCTGGGCTTCGCTGGCTTCCTTGATCTCCACCAGCACCCGGCCCAGCGCCGGGTTGAACACCGGCTGCGCCGGGCCTTCACCTTCGACCAGATGGCCGTTGATCAGCAGTTTGGTTTGCATGGTTCAGTCCTCTTAAAGCTGCATCGTTTCCCCTGCCGAAACCGG
>NZ_JAXCIS010000078.1:0-620 GCF_034044025.1 Pseudomonas sp. SED1 | reverse complement strand
GTCACCGGCGCATGCGCTTCGTTGCTCAAGGTCGCGGTATAGGTGATCTGACCGCCTTCAGTGATCGCAGTGTCGTTAGTCGACAGCGTTACGGTCGTGGTGTCGATCGAGTCGCTAATCGTGGTGGTCGGCGGATTGGTGTTATCCGGGACCAACTTCTCAAAGTTACCGCCAGTAGCCGCTGTAATCGTGGTGCTAACGGTGGAACCGTTGTTGTAAACGTCATTGACCGGCGTTTGGAAAACCACGGTGCCCGTGGTTTTGCCCGCATCAATGGTGATCACCTGGCCGTTAGACAGGGTCACGGTCACCGGCGCGTGAGCTTCGTTGCTCAAGGTCGCGGTGTAGGTGATCTGACCGCCTTCAGTGATCGCGGTATCGGTGGTCGACAGCGTTACCGTGGTGGTGTCGATCGAGTCGGTAATCGTGGTGGTCGGCGGATTGGTGTTATCCGGGACCAACTTCTCAAAGTTGCCGCCAGTAGCGGTGGTAATGGTTGTGCTAACGGTCGAACCGTTGTTGTAGACGTCATTGACCGGAGTCTGGAAAACCACGGTGCCCGTGGTTTTGCCCGCGTCGATGGTGATGACCTGGCCGTTCGACAGGGTCACGGTGACCGG
>NZ_JAXCIS010000077.1:0-839 GCF_034044025.1 Pseudomonas sp. SED1 | reverse complement strand
GTCACGGTGGTGGTATCGATCGAATCCGAAATGATGGTCGTCGGCGGATTTGTGTTATCCGGGACCAACTTCTCGAAGTTGCCGCCAGTGGCAGTGGTGATCGTGGTGCTAACGGTCGAACCGTTGTTGTAAACGTCATTGACTGGCGTTTGGAATACCACAGTGCCGGTGGTTTTACCGGTATCGATGGTGATCACCTGGCCGTTGGACAGGGTCACGGTCACCGGTGCATGCGCTTCATTAGAAAGCGTTGCGGTGTAAGTGATCTGGCCACCTTCAGTGATCGCAGTGTCGTTAGTCGACAAGGTCACGGTGGTGGTGTCGATCGAGTCGGTAATCGTGGTGGTCGGCGGATTTGTATTGTCCGGAACCAGCTTCTCGAAGTTACCGCCAGTAGCGGTGGTGATGGTTGTGCTAACGGTCGAGCCGTTGTTGTAAACATCGTTGACCGGTGTCTGGAAGACCACGGTGCCCGTGGTTTTACCCGCGTCGATAGTGATCACCTGTCCGTTGGACAGAGTCACCGTCACTGGAGCATGAGCTTCGTCGCTCAAAGTTGCGGTGTAAGTGATCTGACCGCCTTCGGTAATCGCAGTGTCGTTAGTCGACAACGTCACCGTCGTAGTGTCGATCGAATCCGAAATGACGGTAGTCGGCGGATTGGTGTTGTCCGGGACCAACTTCTCGAAGTTGCCACCAGTGGCCGTCGTAATGGTGGTGCTAACGGTGGAACCGTTGTTGTAGACGTCGTTGACTGGCGTTTGGAAAACCACGGTGCCCGTGGTTTTGCCCGCGTCGATGGTGATGACCTGGCCGTTGGACAGGGTCACGGTGACCGG
>NZ_JAXCIS010000076.1:0-15725 GCF_034044025.1 Pseudomonas sp. SED1 | reverse complement strand
CGTTGTTTTCCAGACCGTGTTCCCGCAGCGAGAACCCAATGTCCCAAACCCCACCCACCGGCCAACCCGCCTACGTCTTGCACAGCCGCGCCTACCGCGAGACCAGCGCCCTGGTGGACTTCCTCACACCCCAAGGCCGGCTGCGCGCAGTCTTGCGCAGCGCCCGTGGCAAGGCCGGCACCCTGGCGCGGCCTTTCGTGGCGTTGGAAGTGGAGTTTCGCGGACGTGGCGAGCTGAAGAACGTCGGCCGCATGGAAGCCGCGGGCGTCTCCAACTGGCTCAACGGCGAGGCGCTGTTCAGCGGCCTCTACCTCAACGAATTGCTGATCCGTCTGCTCCCCGCCGAAGACCCACACCCCGGCGTCTTCGATCACTACGCCGCCACCTTGCTTGCCCTCGCCGAAGGCCGCCCCCTCGAACCGCTGCTACGCGCATTCGAATGGCGCCTGCTGGATGACTTGGGCTACGGCTTCGAACTGAGCCAGGACTTGCACGGCGATCCCATCGCCGCCGACGGCATGTACCGCCTGCAAGTGGACGCAGGCCTGGAGCGGGTCTACCTGCTGCAACCCGGCCTGTTCCAGGGCACTGAGCTGCTGGCCATGAGCGAAGCCGACTGGACGGCCCCCGGCGCCTTGTCCGCGGCCAAGCGCTTGATGCGCCAGGCCCTGGCCGTGCATTTGGGCGGTCGGCCACTGGTCAGCCGCGAGTTGTTTCGAAAGCCCTGACATCCCCGTGTATGCTGTGCAGCGATTCCTTCCCTCTTCAGGAGCGCTTTTCGTGACCACCAGCAATCGCATTCTTCTCGGCGTGAACATCGACCACGTAGCCACCCTGCGCCAGGCCCGGGGCACCCGTTACCCGGATCCGGTCAAGGCCGCGCTGGACGCCGAAGAAGCGGGCGCCGACGGCATCACCGTGCACCTGCGCGAAGACCGCCGCCACATCCAGGAGCGCGACGTGCTGCTGCTCAAGGACGTGCTGCAAACCCGAATGAACTTCGAAATGGGCGTCACCGAAGAAATGATGGCGTTCGCCGAGCGCATCCGCCCGGCGCATATCTGCCTGGTGCCGGAAACCCGCCAGGAACTCACCACCGAAGGCGGCCTCGATGTGGCCGGCCAGGAAGCGCGGATCAAGGCTGCCGTGGAGCGTCTGTCGAAGATCGGCAGTGAAGTCTCGCTGTTCATCGACGCCGACGAGCGCCAGATCGAAGCGTCGCGCCGTGTGGGCGCACCGGCCATCGAACTGCACACCGGCCGTTACGCCGACGCCACTACGCCGACTGAAGTTGCCGATGAATTGCAGCGCATCATCGATGGCGTTAACTGCGGCCTGGGCGAAGGCCTGATCGTCAACGCCGGCCACGGCCTGCATTACCACAACGTCGAAGCGGTGGCTGCGATCAAGGGCATCAACGAGCTGAACATCGGCCATGCGCTGGTGGCTCACGCGCTGTTCGTCGGCTTCAAAGGCGCCGTCGCCGAGATGAAAGCCTTGATTCTGGCCGCCGCCAAACATTAAAAGAGCGCCGAAGATCCAATGTGGGAGCGGGCTTGCTCGCGAAGGCGGCGTGTCAGCCGATGCATGAGTAACAGACCCACCGCTTTCGCGAGCAAGCCCGCTCCCACACAAGCCTGCTCCCACATGTGGCAATGCGAACCCTTACTGTTTAGGTGATGCCGGTGTATGGTATCTGCCCTTTGCGGGTCTCGGACCCGCGGCAGATACGTGAGGTTGTTGTGTCCCAATCGTTTTCCCGTCGACAAATCCTGGGTGGTCTTGCCGGTCTCGCGGTAGTGGGCGTTGGTGCCGGTGGTGCCTACCGCTATTGGCTGGGCAAGGTCGCCGAGGCCGAGGCGGGGCACGATTACGAGTTGATCGCCGCGCCGCTGGAGGTGGAGCTGGTACCGGGACACAAGACCGAAGCCTGGGCGTTCGGCCCTTCGGCCCCCGGCACCGAGTTGCGGGTGCGTCAGGGTGAATGGCTGCGGGTGCGCTTTATCAACCACCTGCCCGTCGCCACCACCATCCACTGGCACGGCATTCGCCTGCCGCTGGAAATGGACGGCGTGCCGTATGTCTCGCAATTGCCGGTACTGCCGGGCGAATACTTCGACTACAAATTCCGCGTGCCCGATGCCGGCAGCTACTGGTACCACCCTCATGTGAACAGCAGCGAAGAACTCGGCCGTGGCCTGGTGGGCCCGCTGATTGTCGAAGAACGCGAACCCACCGGTTTCAAACACGAACGCACCTTGAGCCTGAAAAGCTGGCACGTGGACGAAGAGGGCGCCTTTGTGGCCTTCAGTATCCCGCGTGAAGCGGCCCGTGGCGGTACCGCCGGGCGCCTGTCGACCATCAACGGTGTGTCTCAGGCGGTGATCGATCTGCCGGCCGGCCAGATCACCCGCGTGCGCCTGCTCAACCTCGATAACACCCTGACCTATCGCATTAACATCCCCGACGTTGAAGCGCAGATCTATGCCCTGGACGGCAATCCCGTCGAACCACGCCCGCTGGGCAAGGAGTACTGGCTGGGCCCCGGCATGCGTATCTGCCTGGCGATCAAGGCGCCTCCCGCCGGTGAAGAACTGTCGATCCGTAACGGGCCGGTACGCCTGGGCACCTTCCGCTCGGTCGCCAGCACCGACGCACCTACCGAATGGCCGCCTGCGTTGCCCGCCAACCCGGTCGCCGAGCCGGACCTGGCGAATGCCGAGAAACTCAACTTCAATTTCGAATGGGTTGGATCGGTTTCGGTGAACGTGGACAATAAGCCGCCGAGCCTGTGGCAGATCAACGGCCAGGCCTGGGACATCACCGACAAGACCTGCGCCGACCGCCCGATTGCCAAGCTGGAAAAGGGCAAGAGCTACATTTTTGAATTGAAGAACATGACCCAGTACCAACACCCGATCCACCTGCACGGTATGAGTTTCAAGGTCATCGCCTCGAACCGCCACAAGGTGATTCCGTACTTCACCGACACCTACCTGCTGGGCAAGAACGAACGTGCCCGCGTAGCGTTGGTGGCGGATAACCCGGGTGTCTGGATGTTCCATTGCCATGTGATCGACCACATGGAAACCGGCCTGATGGCCGCCATCGAGGTGGCGTGATGCGCCAGTTTCGCCCCACGGCGATTATCGACCGCAGCCGCGACCAGGACTTCATGCGTGAAGCGCTGACCCTGGCCGCCCAAGGCGCCGCGCTGGGTGAGGTGCCGGTGGGCGCGGTGCTGGTGCAGGATGGAGAAATCATCGGGCGTGGCTTCAACTGCCCCATCAGCGGCAACGACCCCAGTGCGCATGCCGAGATGGTCGCGATCCGGGCCGCCGCCCAGGCTGTCAGTAATTACCGGCTGCCGGGCAGTACACTCTACGTCACGCTGGAGCCGTGCAGCATGTGCGCCGGGCTGATCGTCCACTCGCGGATCGCCCGGGTGGTGTACGGCGCGCTCGAACCAAAAGCCGGGATCGTGCAAAGCCAAGGGCAGTTTTTTACCCAGGGCTTTCTCAATCATCGGGTGCTGTATGAAGGCGGGGTGTTGGCCGAAGAGTGCGGGACAGTGTTGAGCGAGTTCTTCAAGGCGCGTCGCGCCAAAGGCTGACGCGATACCCTGTGGCGAGGGAGCTTGCTCCCGCTGGAGTGCGCAGCGCTCCCCAGATTTTGGGGCCGCTACGCAGCCCAGCGGGAGCAAGCTCCCTCGCCACAACAGCAGTCTTATTTCTTCAACACAACAGCAGTCTTATTTCTTCGCGACAATCACCGCCCGCATCGGCGCCGGCAGCCCTTCGATGGTCTTGCTGTGATCCTCAGGGTCCAGGAAGTCGCTGAGGGACTGATACTTCATCCACTCCGTGCCGCGCTGTTCCTCAATCGTCGTCACGCTCACATCCACACAGCGCACGTCGGTGAAGCCCGCGCGGCGCAGCCACAGCATCAGCGCCGGCACCGACGGCAGGAACCACACGTTGCGCATCTGCGCGTAACGGTCTTCCGGCACCAGCACCTGCTGCTGATCGCCTTCAACCACCAGCGTCTCCAGCACCAACTCACCGCCCTTGACCAGGCAATCCTTCAACGCCAGCAAATGCTCGATCGGCGAACGGCGGTGGTAAAACACGCCCATGGAAAATACGGTATCGAAGCCTTCCATATTCGGCGGCAGGTCTTCAAACGGGAACGGCAGGTGCCAGGCCTTTGGCTCAGGCAAGTAGCGCTGCACCGCCTGGAACTGGCAGAAGAACAGCCAGTTGGGGTCGACGCCAATCACGCTGTCCGCCCCGGCGCCGAGCATGCGCCACATGTAATAGCCGTTACCGCAGCCCACATCGAGGATGCGTTTGCCCTTCAGATCCAGGTGTGGCGCGACTCGCGACCACTTCCAGTCCGAGCGCCATTCGGTGTCGACGTGCACGCCGAACAGATCAAACGGGCCTTTGCGCCACGGGCATAAGCCCAGCAAGGCCGTAAGCATTTGCGCACGGGTTTCGTCGTCGCAATCGGTGTCGAGCACCAGGCCATTGAGCAGGTCGATTTCGCTGGGCATGATTTTCGGCAGCGCATCCAGTGCGCTCTGCCAGCGCTCCAGGTCGCCATGACCTTTTTCCATCTTCGCATCGAGTTGCGCTTGCAGGCCCTGGGCCCAAACGGCCAGGGGAGTGCCGACCAGATGGCGGGCGAGGGGAGACAGATCAATCATGGCAAGGCAATCAACGAGGCAAAGTTAAGACACTGGAACCACGGCACGACTTTCGAGAATCCGGCCGCCAGCAGGCGTTCACGGTGTTCTTCAAGGCTGTCGGGCTTCATGACGTTTTCGATGGCGCTGCGCTTCTGGGCGATTTCCAGTTCGCTGTAGCCGTTGGCGCGCTTGAAGGCGATGTGCAAATCGGTGAGCAGCGCGTGTTCTTCAGGATCATTGAAGCGCAGCTTTTCCGAAAGGATCAGCGCGCCGCCCGGCAGCAGCGATTGGCGAATGCGCGAGAGCAAGGCCAGGCGTTGTTCGGGGGCGATAAATTGCAGGGTGAAGTTCAGCGCCACCACCGAAGCCGGCTGGAATTGCAGCGCGAGGATATCGCCCTCGATCACCTCCACTGGCAGCAACTCCTGGAACATCGAGTCCTGGCCGTTGAGGTATTCGCGGCAACGCTCGACCATCGCCGCCGAGTTGTCCACAGCAATCACCCGGCAACCGTCGGTGCGCACGTGACGGCGCAGGGCCTGGGTCACCGCGCCGAGGGATGAACCGAGGTCGTAGAGCACGCTATTGGGCTGGGAAAACTGCGCCGCGAGTACGCCGAGGTTCTCGACGATGGTCGGGTAGCCGGGCACCGAGCGCTTGATCATGTCCGGGAAAACCCGCACCACGTCTTCGTTGAAGGCGAAGTCCGGCACCTGGGGCAGGGGCTGGGCGAATAGGCGATCGGGTTCTTTGCTCACGGCTGTTCCGGCGACGAAGGGGGAAAGCCCGGCATTTTAGCGTAGGAGCTGGCTTGCCGGCGATGTTCGTTAACGATGACGCGGACTTTCTGGATGAGCGCGGCAACTGTGGGTTTTTTCGCTGGCAAGCCAGCTCCTACAGGTTGACGGGTTTTTTCTGAGGAAAGGAAGAGGCCGTAATCCCCCACTGCCCCAGCCAATAACTGACGATCAGCAAATACGGCGCCGCTTCAAACGAAACCACAAACCGATTGATCCCAATCAGCGTGTCGGAAAACACGAACGACGCTGCGCCCGCCGCCGCCAGGTACGCCGAACGCTTGGGCACTTCGCTACCCAATCGTGCCAGTGCTCGCCACAACATAGCGCTGATCACCAGCGCATAAACCACCACCGGCGCCAGCAATGGGCCCAGGCCATGGGAAATCAGGATGCTCAGCAAGATCGCGCCCACCACCAGCGCCAACACCAGCGGCAAAATCGCCGGGCGGCGGCAGTCGCTTAAGTAGGCTTTCAGGTACGCCAGGTGCGCGAACAAAAACGCCCCCAGGCCGTAGATGAACAAGTCGCCTGGCCAGGCCAGCAGCACATCACCTACCAGGGAAAAAATCAGCCCCAGGCTGATCCAGCGTCGATAGTCGGTAGGCGGCGCATCATGCAGCCAGCCCAGCAGCGCCAGTACCGGTAACGGCTTTACCAACAGGCAGAGCAGGGTGGCGTGGGTGCTCAGGCCGTAGATAAAGGTCACCGCACCCATCAACGCAAGGATCATCCATGGCATATCAGTTCACCGTAATGGCGCAGTCGAAGGTTTCGGCCGGTTCTGCTTCCGGCTCCCAAGGTTGTTGTGAGGTGAGACGCAAACGGCCCTGGCCGGCGTTGAAGGCCTGGAAGCGCCAGGTGGATTGACCGCCGCTGCCGACCACGCCGGTGTCTTCAGTGTTGCTGTAGACCTCGGGGCTCAGGCTGCGCAGCACACCGCCGGCCGAGTCCTGGATGGCCCAGCGATAACCGGTGGTGGGATTGCTGGGCAGGGTCAGGATCAGGTTTTGCCCGGTCCTGAGTTGCAGTGGGCAAGCGCTCTGTTTTTCCACGGTGACGTTTTGCTTCGGCGCACTGGCGCAGGCGGCGAGCAGGCAAAGGCTCAGGGGGAGAAGCAGGCGGGCAGCGGTCATGGGGGCTCCGTTGTTTGACGACGAAGGGCGAGCATAACCGAAGATGAGACAGGGTGTTACAGCGGCACAACACATGCCGTTTTACCGTTAACGAAGCACAATCACCAGCCATACATCAAAGGTGGCCGCGATCCGCAATGTTTCCCCGTCTCGCGCCTCGACTTTCATGTCGAGTGTTCCGCTGTAGTGGTTATTGTTTTCGGAGATTTTCAGCTTCAGCGTTCCCTGCTTGGTAACGGTGTGTCTGTGCATAAAGCCGAAGCCGTCCAACTCCATGTTGGAGTAAATGACTCTGACAACCGGGCCTACGGATACTTCCTCAAAGTCGTAAGTACCTGATTGAATATCCCTGTGCAGCACCATTTCAAATCTTCGCTCACTCTGCGCGCTGTATTTCTGGGCGATGGCAGTGATCCCGAACCAGTGCTCATCCGCTTGATACTCCAACTCCTGCGCGAGGAAATCCCCGCGATGAGATACGGTCGCCTTGAATAATCCAGTGGTATTGCTTGTGATTGCCGGTGCGTAGTTTGACTTTTTCATGAGGATCCTCCCAGTGAATAACGGATTCAATATAAATAGGCTGGGAATGGATCGGTACTGTAAGAACTGACAGTTTTTAATTCTGTTATGCGCTATCAGCGCAGCGTTTTAGTTATAGCAACCCTTAAATAACAATGACCAGGCATGATGCCTGGCCATTGTTATTTCACGTGCGGCTTATTACCTCAGAACAACACCTTCGCCACATCCGCAAAGCGCTTGGCAAAATGTACCGTCATGCCTTCCTTCAGATACTCCGGCAGCTCTTCAAAGCTCCCGCGGTTAGGCTCCGGCAAGATCAGTTCGTGAATCTTCTGGCGCCGCGCCGCAATAACCTTCTCGCGGACCCCACCAATCGGTAGTACATGTCCGGTCAACGTCAGTTCACCGGTCATCGCCACGCCTTTTTTCGGCGGCTGGTTACGTGCCAGGGACAGCAACGCACTGGCCATGGTCACGCCCGCGCTTGGTCCATCTTTTGGCGTCGCACCTTCCGGCACGTGCAGGTGCACGAAGGCTTCGTCGAAGAACTTCGGGTCACCGCCGAACGACTTCAGGTTGGAGCTGATGTAGCTGTAGGCAATCTCGGCCGATTCCTTCATCACGTCACCCAGTTGCCCGGTGAGTTTGAAGCCACGGTTCAGTGTGTGAATACGCGTCGCCTCGATCGGCAGGGTCGCGCCGCCCATGCTGGTCCACGCCAGACCGGTGATAACACCGGTGCCCGACAGCACTTGCTCGTTACGGAACACCGGCATCCCCAGGGAGGCTTCCAGGTCCTTGTTGCCAATCTTGATCACCGAGTCCGGCTCATCCAGCAGCTTGACCACGGCTTTGCGCACCAGTTTGCCCAGCTGTTTTTCCAGCTGGCGCACACCGGCTTCCCGGGCGTAGCCATCGATCAGGGCGCGCAGGGCGCCGTCGCTGATGGACAGGCTGTTTTTCGACACGCCGGCTTTTTCCAGCTGTTTTGGCCACAGGTGACGCTTGGCAATCGCGACCTTTTCTTCGGTGATGTAGCCCGACAGGCGAATCACTTCCATGCGGTCCAGCAATGGGCCGGGGATCGAGTCCAGGGTGTTGGCGGTGCACACGAACAGCACTTTGGACAGGTCCAGGCGCAGGTCCAGGTAGTGGTCGAGGAATTCGACGTTCTGTTCCGGATCCAGGGTTTCGAGCAGGGCCGAGGCGGGGTCGCCCTGGTAGCTCTGGCCCATCTTGTCGATCTCGTCGAGCATGATCACCGGGTTCATCACTTCCACATCTTTGAGGGCTTGCACCAGCTTGCCCGGCATCGCGCCGATGTAGGTGCGGCGATGGCCCTTGATCTCGGCCTCGTCGCGCATGCCGCCGACGCTGAAGCGGTAGAACGGCCGGCCGAGGGATTCGGCAATCGATTTGCCGACGCTGGTCTTGCCCACGCCCGGCGGGCCCACCAGCAATACGATGGAGCCGGCGACTTCGCCTTTATAGGCACCCACCGCGAGGAATTCGAGGATGCGACTCTTGATGTCGTCCAGGCCGGCGTGGTGCTTGTCGAGCACTTTGCGGGCGTGTTTCAGGTCGAGTTTGTCCTCGCCATACACACCCCATGGCACCGAGGTGGCCCAGTCCAGGTAGTTGCGGGTAACCGCGTACTCCGGTGAACCGGTTTCCAGGATCGACAGCTTGTTCATTTCTTCGCTGATGCGTTTTTGCGCCTGGGCCGGCAGCACCTTGTCCATCAGGCGTTGTTCGAACTGCTCGACGTCGGCGCTGCGATCGTCCTTGGTGAGCCCCAGTTCCTGCTGGATGACCTTGAGTTGCTCCTTGAGGAAGAACTCGCGCTGGTGCTCGCCGATCTTGCGGTTCACTTCGGCGGAGATTTCTTTTTGCAGGCGCGCGACTTCGACCTCCTTGCGCAGCATCGGCAAGACTTTTTCCATGCGCTTGAGCATGGGCACGCAGTCCAGCACTTGCTGCAGCTCATTGCCGGTGGCCGAGGTGAGGGCGGCGGCGAAGTCGGTCAGCGGCGACGGATCGTTGGGGCTGAAGCGGTTGAGGTAGTTCTTCAGTTCTTCGCTGTACAGCGGGTTGAGCGGCAGCAGTTCCTTGATCGCATTGATCAGCGCCATGCCGTAGGCCTTGACCTCATCGGTCGGCTGGGTCGGCTGGTGCGGGTATTCGACTTCCACCAGGTACGGTGGGCGGTGGTGCTTGAGCCAGGTCTTGATCCGCACGCGGGTCAGGCCCTGGGCGACGAATTGCAGCTTGCCGTTTTCGCGGCTGGCGTGATGCACCTTCACCAGGGTGCCGTACAGCGGCAGGCTGGAGGTGTCGAAGTGGCGCGGATCTTCGGGCGGGGTTTCCATGAAGAACAGGGCAAGGGAGTGGTGGTCGGATTTGCTCACCAGCTCCAGGGTTTCGGCCCACGGCTCTTCATTGACGATCACCGGCAACACTTGCGCCGGGAAGAACGGCCGATTGTGGATCGGGATGATGTAGACCTTGTCGGGCAGGTTTTGCCCTGGCAGGGCCAGGCCAGTGTTGGAAGAAGTGTGTTCAGCGTTTTCCGGATCGGCGTAGTCGTTGAGGTCGATGTCCGGGAATTCTTGCTGGTCGCTCATGGGGCACCTGCATAAGGAAGTATGCAAGTTAGATGGGGCGGGTCGGCCGTGGTTTCAATGGGTGGGGTGAGATAGCAACATATTGCACAATATTTTCAAAAGCGCCGCTGAACAAGTGTGGGAGCGGGCTTGCTCGCGAATGCGCTCTGTCAGTCAATGCATCTGTGACTGATGCGCCGCATTCGCGAGCAAGCCCGCTCCCACATTTTCGATTGCATTTCGTCAACTGAGTTTGTGCAAGTAGGTCGGTAAAGGTTGTTCAGGCAGCACCGACAGCACCTTCAAACGCTGCAACATCCGCTGCCTGGCCCGTTGCAGGTGCTCGCGCAGGTTCAGTGCGGCGGCGTCGAATGCACCATGCAGCAACAGCTCAAGGATCAGCCGGTGCTCGGCCAGCATCGCCGGATCCGCACCGATGCCCAGCAGGCGGTAGAAAATCCGGCTGATGATCATCGGGCTCTGGCCCTGGCGAATCAGCGCGGCGATCTTGCGGTTTTGCAGGCCCGCCAGGCAGTGCTGGTGCAGGTCTTCCTCGATTTGCTCGATTTCTTCCAGGCTGCAATGGGCGCTGTCCTGGGCGTCGAGCACCCGCTGCAACATGGCTTGCAGCAGGTCGCGGTCGAGGTTTGGCGCGCTCTGGCGCAGGGCTTCCGGCTCCAGGCAGGCGCGCAGTTCGTAGTCTTCGGTGACTTCCCGGGCGGTCAGCGGCCCGGCCAGCCATTGGGAATAGGGTTCTTTTTCCACCAGGCCACGGTCCCGCAGGCGCATCAGTGCTTCGCGCACCACCGCGCGGCTGACGTTGTAGTGCTCGGCGGCAGCCTGTTCATCCAGGCGGTAATGCCCGAAGGCGATGCAGGTCGAGAGCGCTGCGCCGATTTCCTCGACGATTCGCTCCCCCAGTGGCCGGGTGTCCACCAATTCATCTTCACCGTTGAGGCCCAGGTGCGCATGGCTCAGGGGCAGGCGCAGCGGCTCCATGTCCAGGCCCTCGGGGTTGATCAGGTAACCGCGGCCATCAAAGCGGCAGATCAGCCCTTCGTCATGCAACAGGTTCAGGGCTTTGCGCACCGGCACTCGGCTGGTGCCGAACAGTTCGGCCAGCGGCGCTTCCAGCAACACCAGGCCATGGCGCGCGGTGCCGTGGGTGATGGCGTCGCGCAAAACCTGGTGAATCATCGCGTAACGGGAAGCCGAGGCTGACACTGCTTTCATCGGGTTCTCTGGAGCAAACGGGTCGGTGGCCGGGGATTCTCTCATAGTTGCGCCTGTCACTCTGCGCCACGTCGGTGGCACTTTTTTGGGGCCTGCAGCGGGAGTTGTTACTTTTCTGCACCAGAATGTACTTATTAATAAAAGATACATTATTTCATTGTGGACGAGTGTTAAACGCCCGCCGATATTTCTTTTGATGTCTGAAACCCATCTAGGCCGTGTATCTGCTTCAAGCTGCCCGACATGCCCAACGCGGTGTCAACGAGACTGGCACGAAAGCTGCCTTTGTAAAATGTACATTTTATTAATATGTACGTTTTTAGAAGGTCATTCCATGTCAGACGCCACTTCACTGGCCGAGGATTTCGCCAGCGGTCGCAGCGACCCGGTGCAGGCACTTGAACAGGCACTTGCCGACGCGAGCAAGGTCCCCAGCGTATTCATTTCCCTGACCGCCGAGCGCGCCCGCCGTGAGGCCGAAGCGTCCGCTGCCCGTTGGCGTGCCGGCCAGCCGTTGAGCGTGTTCGACGGCGTGCCCCTGGCCTGGAAAGATTTGTTTGATGTGGCCGGCAGCATTACCACAGCGGGCGCCCTCTATCGCACCCAGGCACCGGCCGCCTTGCTGGATGCGCCGAGCGTAGGCCTGTTGTGCCGCGCCGGCATGGTCAGCGTGGGCAAGACCAACCTCAGCGAGCTGGCGTATTCCGGCCTGGGCCTGAACCCGCATTTCGGCACGCCGCACAACCCGAGTAGCGTTGATCAACCGCGGATTCCCGGCGGCTCGTCGTCCGGTTCAGCCGTCGCCGTGGCGGCCGGCATCGTACCGATCGCCATGGGCACCGACACTGCCGGCTCCATCCGTATCCCCGCAGCACTGAATGGCGTAGTGGGGTACCGCAGCAGTTGCCGGCGCTACAGCCGCGACGGCGTTTTCCCGCTGGCTCACACCCTCGACAGCCTCGGCCCGCTGACCCGCAGCGTGCGCGATGCGCTGGCCATCGACGACCTGCTCAACGCTCGCGACCAGCGCCCGCCACGCCAGGCCCGAAGCCTCAATGGCCAGCGTTTTTGGGTCGAACAAAATGTGCTCGACGACGCCCGCGTCGAGCCCGCGGTGCGCGATAACCTGCAGCGTTGCGTGGACCGCTTGAAAGCCGAAGGTGCGCTGATTGATGTGCGCCCCTCGAAGACTTTCCAGGCCACCCTCGACCTGATCCAGCACCAAGGCTGGCTTGGCTCCTTCGAAGCCTTCGCCCTCCACGAAGCCCTGCTCGACAGCCCTGACGCCAACCAACTCGACCCCCGCGTACGCCGTCGCCTTGAAGCGGCCCGCACGCTGCCGGCCAGCCAACTGCTGGCGCTCTACGAAGCCCGTCGCCGCCTGCAACAGCAGCTTATCGACGAACTCGACGGCGCGATCCTCATCACCCCCACCGTGGCCCATGTGGCCCCGGCCCTGGCGCCACTGGAAGCCGACGATCAACTGTTCGTCAGCACCAACCTCGCCACCCTGCGCCTGACCATGCCCGGCAGCCTACTGGACATGCCCGGCGTCAGCCTGCCCAGCGGCCGCGACGCCCTGGGCCTGCCCACTGGTTTGCTGCTCAGCGCCCCCAGCGGCGAAGACGCGCGGCTGCTTCGGGCCGCGCTGTCAGTCGAAACCGCACTCACTTTTTAAGGAGACACATCATGGCTAAAGACATCCTCTGTGCATTTGGCGTCGACGTCGACGCGGTCGCCGGCTGGCTCGGTTCCTATGGCGGCGAAGACTCCCCGGACGACATTTCCCGTGGCCTGTTCGCCGGTGAAATCGGTGCGCCACGCCTGCTCAAATTGTTCGAGCGCTATGGCCTGCGCACCACCTGGTTTATTCCCGGCCACTCGATGGAAACCTTCCCCGAGCAGATGAAAGCGGTGGCCGACGCCGGCCACGAAATCGGTGTTCACGGCTACAGCCACGAAAACCCGATTGCGATGACGGCCGAGCAGGAAGAAATCGTCCTCGACAAGTCCATCGAGCTGATCACCCAAGTCACCGGCAAACGCCCCACCGGCTACGTCGCGCCGTGGTGGGAGTTCAGCAAAGTCACCAACGAACTGCTGTTGAAAAAAGGCATCAAGTACGACCACAGCTTGATGCACAACGACTTCCACCCGTACTACGTCCGCAAGGGCGACACCTGGACCAAGATCGACTACAGCCAGCACCCCGACACCTGGATGAAACCCCTGGTGCGTGGTGAAGAAACCGACTTGGTGGAGATCCCGGCCAACTGGTACCTCGACGATCTGCCACCGATGATGTTCATCAAGAAAGCCCCCAACAGCCACGGCTTCGTCAACCCGCGTCACCTCGAAGAAATGTGGCGCGACCAGTTCGACTGGGTCTACCGCGAGCACGAACACGCGGTGTTCACCATGACCATCCACCCCGACGTTTCCGGCCGCCCGCAAGTGCTGCTGATGCTTGAGCGGCTGATCGAACATATCCAGAGCCATGCCGGCGTGCGCTTCGTCACCTTCGACGAAATCGCCGATGATTTTATCCGCCGCCAACCGCGGAGCTGACACCCGTACCTAAACCCTGGCCAACCTCCCGAGGCGCGATTCATGTCTATCTACAACAAGCTTGATCTGACTGGCTGGAAACCCCGGCAACTGACGCCCAAGGAAGTGCGTTTCGCCACCTGGATCGCGTTTTTCGCCTGGGTGTTTGCGGTGTATGACTTCATTCTTTTCGGCACTTTGCTGCCGGAAATCGGGCGGCACTTTAATTGGGGTGAAGTGGAGCAAGCGCAGATAGCGACATGGGTGGCGGTAGGTACCGCCGTGGTCGCGCTGGCCATCGGTCCGATCGTGGACAAGCTGGGTCGGCGCAAAGGGATCATTTTCACCGTGGCCGGTTCGGCAATCTGCTCGGCGCTGACCGCCATTGGCGGCGCGTGGGGCAAGTCTTCGCTGATCCTGATCCGTTCGCTGGGCGGCCTGGGTTATGCCGAGGAAACTGTCAACGCCACCTACCTGAGCGAGCTGTACGCCGCTTCCGATGACCCGAAACTGGCCAAGCGTCGCGGCTTTATCTACAGCCTGGTGCAAGGCGGCTGGCCGGTGGGCGCGTTGATCGCGGCAGGTTTGACCGCGCTGTTGCTGCCGGTGATTGGCTGGCAGGGCTGCTTCGTGTTTGCGGCGATCCCGGCGATTGTGATTGCGGTCATGGCGCGCAAGCTCAAGGAGAGTCCGCAGTTCCAGATTCACCAACGCATCAGCGAGCTGCGCAAAAGCGGCTCGGTGAAAGAAGCACAAAACGTCGCTGTGACCTACGGCGTGGACTATGACGAACACAGCAAGGCCGGCCTCAAGGCCGCCTTCCGTGGCCCGGCCCGCCGTGCAACGTTGGTGATTGGTGCGGCGCTGTTGCTCAACTGGGCCGCGATTCAGGTGTTCAGCGTGTTGGGTACCTCGGTGATCGTCAGCGTGCACCACATCTCGTTCGAGAACTCGCTGATCATCCTCGTGCTGTCGAACCTGGTGGGTTACTGCGGCTACCTCAGCCACGGCTGGATGGGCGACAAGATCGGCCGGCGCAACGTGATCGGCCTGGGCTGGATGCTCGGCGGGCTGTCGTTTGCCGGGATGCTGTTTGGCCCGAGCAACATGGCGATGGTGGTTGGGCTCTACAGCCTGGGCCTGTTCTTCCTGATCGGGCCGTACTCGGCGGCACTGTTTTTCATCAGCGAAAGTTTCCCCACCAGCATCCGTGCCACCGGTGGCGCGATCATCCATGCCATGGGACCGATTGGGGCCGTAGTCGCCGGGTTTGGCGCGACCCAAGTGTTGTCGGCCGGCAGCGACTGGCAGACCGCTGCGCTGTGGTTCGGCGCGCTGCCGTGCTTCCTGTCCGGTGCGTTGATGTTTGCCGCACGCCATGTGCGTCCGGAAACCGTTCAGTAAGGAGTTATTTGATGAGTCGTAAAGTTGCATTGATTACCGGTGCCGCCAGCGGCATCGGCCAGGCCCTCGCGGTGGCGTATGCCCGCAGTGGCGTGGCGGTGGTGGGTGGGTATTACCCGGCCGATCCCCATGACCCGCATCACACAGTTGCGCTGGTGGAAGAGGCCGGCGGTGAATGCCTGATGCTGCCATTGGACGTGGGCGATACCGCGTCGGTGGATAACCTGGCGGCGCAGGCGGTCCAGCACTTCGGTCGCCTCGATTACGCAGTGGCCAACGCCGGATTGCTGCGCCGTGCGCCACTGCTGGAGATGACTGACGAGTTGTGGAACGAGATGCTCAACGTCGATCTGACCGGGGTGATGCGCACCTTCCGCGCGGCGACCCGCCACATGAGTGAAGGCGGTGCGTTGGTGGCGATTTCGTCGATTGCCGGTGGCGTGTATGGCTGGCAGGAGCATGCGCACTATGCGGCCGCCAAGGCCGGCGTGCCGGGGTTGTGTCGGTCGCTGGCGGTGGAATTGGCGCCGTTGGGGATTCGTTGCAACGCGGTGATTCCGGGGTTGATCGAGACGCCCCAGTCGCTGGACGCGAAGAACTCCCTGGGGCCGGAAGGCCTGGCGAAAGCGGCGCGGGCAATCCCGCTGGGTCGGGTAGGGCGGGCGGATGAAGTCGCGTCTCTGGTGCGGTTTTTGACCAGTGAGGAATCGAGTTACCTCACCGGGCAGAGCATCGTGATTGATGGTGGCCTGACCGTGCGCTGGCCGGATTAACCCCGGTTTTAAGCCGG
>NZ_JAXCIS010000075.1:0-5455 GCF_034044025.1 Pseudomonas sp. SED1 | reverse complement strand
GCTCCTGGAGGGTTACTCGGCATACGCCCAGGTCATCCGGAACGACGCCCCACCCCACTCCGAATCCAGCACTTCAACCTGCCCGCCATGCCACTGGCACACCCGCCGCACCAGCGCCAGGCCAAGGCCGAAACCACCGGTGCGGCGGTCGCGGCTGGCGTCCAGGCGCAGGAACGGTTCGAAGATCTTCGCCCGCCCTTCCATCGGCACTCCCGGCCCATCGTCATTCACCCGCACTTCATAGCCGGCACCAAACTTCACCAGCGACACTTCCACACGCCGGTCGGCGTAGCGAATCGCATTGCGCAACAGGTTGATCACCGCCCGCGCCATAAAGCGCGGTTCGATGCGGATGTAATCAACTTCACAGGTGCGCAGCAGCAACTGCACCCCGGCCGCCTCGGCCTCCAGGGCGACGCTGCCGATGACGCTGTCGAGCCAGCTGTGGGCCTCAATGCTTTCCCGAGTGATCTGCGTGGCGCCGCGCTCCAGGCTGGCGTAGGTCAACAGTTCCGAGACCATTTCTTCCAGCTCGCCGAGGTCGGCGTACATGTCGGCGATCAGCGCGCGACTCTCCCGTGGGTCGGCCTGTTGCTTGAGCTGGTCGAGCTCAAACGACAGCCGCGCAATCGGCGTGCGCAGTTCGTGGGAGACCGCGTTGGTCAGCTCGCGCTGATTGGCGATCAGGCTTTCGATGCGCTCGGCCATCTGGTTGAAGTGCCCCGCCAGCTCACGCACGGTGGAGCGGCGCGGCAACAGGATGCGTGAACCCAGGTCGTTGTCACCAAAGCGCTGGGCTGCCAGGCGAATGTGCTCCAGGTCGCGCCAATGCGGGCGTACCCAGAAATAAAGCACGATCGCCAGGCACACGCCAAGGAAGCCATACGCCCACAGGTAGAGCCACTTGGGTTCTTCCGGCAGCTTGATTTCCAGCAGTTGCTTGCCGCCGTCGATGTTGGCGATGAATTCCATGAAATCGCCGCGCACCACCAACTCGCCACCGGCCAGCAGTTGCTGTTCACGTTCGGTCAGTTTCAGCGCGTCCTGCGGCACCAGCGCGAGGCGCAGCCCATAGTGCGGTTGCAACTCCGCCAGGCGTGCGGCCCGCGCTTCACCGGTCACTGGCCGTAATTGTTCCAGCAGCCCATAGGCCGGGCCGCGCAGGGCTTCGCGGTTATAGGTTTCGTTGGCCTCCGGCAGCAACTCATCGAAGGTGTAGTTCACCAGCCAGATCGCCCCGGCCAAACCAATGGCCAGGATGATATACAGACGCAGAAACAGCCTTAACATCTAAATCTCCCAGGCGAACGGATTGAACAGGTAACCCTTGCCCCAGATGGTCTTGATGCACACCGGTTCCCGGGGATTGTCATTGAGCTTGCCGCGCAGCTTGCTGATGTACACGTCGACACTGCGATTGAGCCCGTCAAAGGCAATCCCGCGCATGCGGTTGAGGATGTCGTCGCGGGAGAGGATTTTCCCGGCGGCGCTGGCCAGCAACCACAGCAGTTCGAATTCCATCGTGGTCAGGTCGATCTTCTCGCCACCCAGGCTTACCACCCGGCAACTGCGATCGATAGTCAGCCGGCCAAACTCAAGGGCGCCGCGCACCGTGGGTTCCGGCGTCTGGCGGCGTTGCAGGGCACGCAGACGGGCCAGCAGCACGGGCGGTTTGATCGGTTTGATCACATAGTCGTCGGCGCCGGATTCCAGGCCGAGGATATGGTCCAGGTCGTCTTCCTTGGCGGTGAGGATCACGATCGGCGTGTCGGACACATTGCGAATTTCGCGACACACATGCAGGCCGCTCTGGCCGGGCAGCATCAGGTCGAGCACGACGATCTTGGGCTTGAACTCCAGGAAGGCCGCCAGCGCCAAGTCGCCACGGTGCACGGCCAGCACCTCGAAGCCATGCTGGGACAGGAAATGGGCGATCAGCCCTGCCAGCTTCTCATCGTCCTCCACGAGCAAGACCTTGCCGAGACCCAAGTTATCCATATTTTTCCAGTGCGCGCGCGGATTGAAGTGTGCGCATTATAGGTGGCAAGCTGGGCAACTAAAGCAGCTGGCCATCACTGGCCGACGAAGCTTCATGTTTTTAAGAGTTTTTAACAAATAGCCTGCAATCTTTAACGCCAATCACAGGGAGTTGTATGCGCAAGGATTACCTGGCCTTCTTCATTTCAATGTTTCTGTCGCGGCTGGCCGACCAGATTCTATTGTTCATCGTGCCGTTGATCGTGTTCCAGACCACCAACAGTGTGTCGTGGGCCGGCCTGGCGTTTTTTGTCGAGTCCTTGCCGCGTTACCTGTCGTTCCCGGTGTGCGGGGCATTGTGCGACAAGTATCCCGCCGTGCGCATCCTGCATATCAGCCAGGTTTATCGGGCGCTGGCCTGTGTGGTCGCGGTGCTGTTGTACGGGATGTTCGACGGCATTTACTGGATCGTGATCCTTTCGGCGCTGTGTGGCGTGCTGACCACCCAGGGCATCATGGCCCGGGAAGTGGTGATGCCGCATATCTTCAAGCATTACACCTACGCCAAGACTTTGTCGTACTCGCAGATTGCCGACCAGACCGGGTTGGTGCTGGGCCCGTTGGTGGCGGCGTTGATGCTGGAAGTCTGGGCCTGGCATTGGGTAGTGCTGGGGATTGCCGGGCTGTTCCTGCTGGCAGACCTGGCGATGCTGATCTGGCAGCGCAACACCACAGTCAACCTGGAGACCTTCGAGCAGCACCATGACATCTGGCTGCAACCGCTGCGCATCGCCTTCGGGCATATCCGCAGCCTGCCTGAACTGAAACGGATCATCGCCCTGGCGGTGGGCGTGAACCTGATCATTGGCGTCACCCTGGCCACGTCGGCCGCCATGGTCATCGGTCAATATGCCGCCGGCAAGGACACCTACGCTGGCCTGCAGGCAGCGGGTGCCGTGGTGACCATTGTCATTCTGTTCTATCTGGCTCGCGCTACCCTGCCGTTGAAGGTGCTCGGCGGCCTGTCGTATTCAATGATTGCCGTGGGTGCGCTGGTGACAGCGATCAGCCCGAACGTCTGGGCCTATACCGCAGGCTTCCTGCTGGTGACCGGTTTCGACAAGATGTTCAACGTGTATATGCGCAGCATCCGCCAGCGGGTGATTCCGACTCAGGATTTTGGCAAGACCGTGGGGGTGATCACGTTGCTCAACAATCTCTCGCAGCCGTTGGCCGGGTTGCTGATTGCAGTACTCGCGGCACCGCTGGGGACGCAGACGGTGATCCTGCTACTGGCCGGGATCACCGTATTGATCGGTGCGCTGGTGTACGTGGTGTCAGGCCGGCACGCCACTGTGAAAGCGGAACTCGACGTCCGGTGACTCGATCAGTTCCTGCTCGGCGGCGCGCACGCGGTCGATGACTTGGGCGATGTCCTTGGCCTCACCGTACTGGTAAGCCAGTTTCAGGTAACCCTGGAAATGCCGGGCCTCGCTTTTCAGCAGGCCGAAGTAGAACTTGCCGAGTTCTTCGTCCAAATGCGGTACCAGTGCTTCGAAACGCTCGCAACTGCGGGCTTCGATAAACGCGCCGACCACGAGGGTATCCACCAGCTTGACCGGCTCATGGCTACGCACCACTTTGCGCAAACCCGAAGCGTAGCGGCCGGCGGACAGCTGTCGCAGCTCGATCTTGCGCTTCTTCATCAGGCGCATGACTTGCTCGTGGTGCACCAGTTCTTCCCGGGCCAGGCGCGACATCAGGTTGATCAGGTCGACATGGGAATGGTACTTGGCGATCAGGCTCAAGGCGGTGCTGGCGGCCTTGAATTCGCAGTTCTTGTGGTCGATCAGCAAGGTTTCCTGGTCGGCCAATGCGGCCTGGACCCAGCCGTCGGGGGTGCGGCAACCGAGGAATTCGTGGATTTCTGGCAGGTTCATCGGGCTCACGGGCAAAGATTCACAAAAGGCCGGCGATTATACCGACCGCGCCGCAGACCGCCAGCCACCGGGCTTGATGTGCATCAACATGACGTGTGCCGAGCAGCAACTATAGTTGTTCCACGCCCACCCTTTTTTGGAGAACCCGACCATGCAAGCCATCCGCAGCATCCTGGTGGTCATTGAGCCCGAGCATTCGGAAAGCCTGGCCCTCAAGCGCGCCAAACTGATTGCCGGCGTCACCGGGGCCCATTTGCATTTGTTGGTGTGTGACAAGAGGCATGAGCATTCGGCGATGTTGAGCCTGCTGAAGGCAGGTTTGCAGGAGGATGGCTACAGCGTCACCACCGAACAGGCGTGGAATGACAGCCTGCATGAAACCATCATCGATGTGCAGCAGGCGGAGGGGTGTGGGTTGGTGGTCAAGCAGCACTTTGCTGATAGCCCGCTGAAAAAAGCGCTGTTGACGCCTGCCGACTGGAAGCTGATGCGCTACTGCCCTACCCCGGTGCTGCTGGTGAAGACGTCCACGCCGTGGGCGGGCGGGGTGATTCTGGCGGCGATTGATGTGGGGAATTCCGATGCTGAGCATCAGGCGTTGCATAACTCGATCATTGATCATGGGTTTGATATTGCGAGCCTGGCCAAGGCGCAGTTGCATGTGATCAGTGCGCATCCGTCGCCGATGCTGTCGGCGGCGGATCCGGTGTTTCAGCTCAAGGAGACGATCGAGGCGCGGTATCGTGAGCAGTGCAAGGCGTTTCAGGCGGAGTTTGATATTGACGACACGCATCTGCATATCGAGGAAGGGCCGGCGGATGTGTTGATTCCTCATGCGGTGCACAAGTGGCAGGCGGCGGTGACCATCATCGGTACCGTGGCGCGTACGGGGATTTCCGGGGCGTTGATTGGGAATACGGCGGAGGTGGTGCTGGATGCGGTGGACAGTGATGTGTTGGTGCTTAAGCCGCAGGAGTTGATGGATCATCTGGAAGAGCTGGCTAATGGGTGATGCTTCTTTTTGGGGGCATATCCGTTTTTTGGGTGATGGTTTGTATTGGTTCCGCTCTTACAGCGGGTCACTTTTGAAAAGAGCCCAAAAGTAACCAAAAGGCTCTTGCCCCACCACTCGGCACCTCGCTTAAGCTCGGTGTGCCCTCACTCCGGCTTTGGACCGTGGGCCGCCGTCATGGGCCATCCTTGGCCCAGGACGGCTAACCCGGCGTCCTGCCGGGTTACCCACGCTCCAAAGCCTGCGTTCGGCCAGCGTGGTTAACGGGGCGCCTAAGATCAAGATCAAAAGCAGATCAAGAGCACAGCGGCCTACAGGCCGGCTTGAGTGTGGTGAAGCAACAGCAGGAGCAACAGCGAAATCAAGAGCGGGCACGGTCCAAATGTGGGAGCGGGCTTGCTCGCGAAGGTCGTTAACGATGACGCGGGCATCCTGAATGAACGCGGCGCCCTCAGGTTTTTCGCGAGCAAGCTCGCTCCTACAGAAGAGCAGCTTTGCTTTCGCTCTTAACACTCAAGCCGGCCGG
>NZ_JAXCIS010000074.1:0-11878 GCF_034044025.1 Pseudomonas sp. SED1 | reverse complement strand
CCGGTGTGAGCCTGGAGACTTATGGCGTATCAGGTTGGTTGGCGGGGTGAGCCGCCATGAACGCCGGATGCTGCGCCGCCAATCCCGCCACCCGCTGAATGCGCGGATACGCCGCCAACGAGACCTTGAACCGCTGCGCCGCATACAACTGTGGAATCAAGAACGTATCCGCTATCCCCGGCTGGTCGCCAAAGCAATAACCCTGATCACCAATCAACTGCTCAACCGCCGCCAGACCCTGGCTGATCCAGTGCCCGATCCACTCCAGCACCTGCGCTTCATCGTGCCCCCACTGCTTGAGCAGATTCTGGGTACTGGAGTTGTGCAGCGGGTGAATGTCGCAACCAATGATCGACGCCACCGCGCGCTCATGGGCGCGGGTTGCCAGATCCCTGGAGAGCAACGGCACCTGTGGATAACGTTCCTCCAGGTATTCGATGATCGCTGGCGACTGAATCAACACATCCCCATCATCGGTGCGCAAGGCCGGTACACGACCTTGCGGATTGATCGCCAGGTACTCCGGCTGATGGTTGGCGCCGCCCTTGGGCACCAGCAGGTTGACCGGCACCGCGGTGAAGTCCAGGCCCTTGAGGGCCAGCGCGATCCGCACCCGGTACGACGAAGTGGAGCGGTAGTAGGTATAGAGTTCCATGGCCCTGCCCTCTCAGCGCGCCGCGACCACGGTACCCCGGCATTCGCCGAAGCCGATGGAGGCAAACCCGTCGCGGCTGCAGCGCGCGCGCAGGATGATTTCGTCGCCGTCTTCGAGGAATTTACGTAATTCGCCGGAGGCCAATTCGATCGGCTTTTTACCGCCCTCGGTGATTTCCAGCAGGCTGCCGAACTGACCGGCTTCCGGCCCCGACAAGGTGCCCGAACCGAACAGGTCGCCGGCCTGCAACTGGCAGCCGTTGACGCTGTGGTGCGCAACCATTTGTGCGACGGTCCAGTACATGTGTTGGGTGTTGCTCAGGGTCAAGCGATGGGCCGGCAGGTTCTGCTCACGCATCGAGGCGGTGGTCAGCAGTACTTCCAGTTCGATATCAAAACCACCGGCGGCCTGGTCGCGCTTGTCCAGCAGGTACGGCAGGGGTTGCGGGTCGCCTTGAGGGCGCGCCGGTTGTGCCTTACGGAATGGTTCCAGGGCTTCAGCCGTCACCACCCATGGCGAAATGCTGGTGATAAAACTCTTCGACAGAAACGGGCCCAGCGGCTGGTATTCCCAAGCCTGGATATCCCGCGCCGACCAGTCGTTGAGCAGGCAGAAACCGGCGATGTGATCAGCGGCGTCACCAATGGCAATCGAGTCGCCCATGGCATTGCCCTGGCTGATCCAGATGCCCAGTTCCAGCTCGTAATCCAGGCGGGCGCAGGGGCCGAAGGTCGGCTCGGTTTGACCGGCTGGCAGAGTCTGGCCTTTAGGGCGGCGAACGTCGGTGCCCGACGGACGAATCGTCGACGCGCGGCCGTGATAACCGATCGGCACGTATTTGTAGTTGGGCAGCAGCGGGTTATCGGGACGGAACAGTTTGCCGACGTTTTGCGCGTGCTCGATGCCGACGTAGAAGTCGGTGTAATCATTGATTTTGGCCGGCAGGTGCATCTGGCAAGCGGCAGCCGGGTGCAGCGCTGCTTGCAGTTTGCCTTGCAGGTCGCTGCCTTCCGCCAGCAGTTCCAGCAGGCGCTCGCGCAGGGCCACACGCGGGCCACGGCCCAGTTCAAAAAACGCGTTCAGTTGACCGCCAGCGGTGGCTTCAACCGCACGGCGAGCCTCACCGTCAAAAAATTCCAACGCGGCATGCAGATCGAAAACATGATCGCCGATCGCCACGCCACTGCGCGGTTCAGCGCCGTTAACGCTGAACACACCCAAGGGCAGGTTTTGCAGCGGGAAATCCCGGTGACCGTTGGCGGAAGCCACCCAACTGCGGGTGAGATTAGGCTGAGTCATGGGTTATCTCCGATTCGGGTTGAAGGTTGCAGGGAGCGAGGCCCAGCAAGCGTCGTAAGAAGGTTGCAGCTGTGAGCATTCCAGCGCGAATTGTGTAGGACGCAGCACCTGGCTGGTCTCGAACATGAAGGCCATGGTGTTATCAATCTTGTGGGGCTCAAGCGTCGCGTTGATGGCCTTGGTGCAGGTCTCGCCATCCGGGCCATGGGCGCTCATGCAGCTGTGCAACGACGCGCCGCCGGGCACGAAGCCTTCGGCCTTGGCATCGTAGGCGCCCTGGATCAGGCCCATGTATTCGTTCATCAGGTTGCGGTGGAACCACGGTGGCCGGAAGGTGTTTTCGGCGACCATCCAGCGGGGCGGGAAGATCACGAAGTCGAGGTTGGCCAGGCCGTGCACGCTGGTGGGCGAGGTCAATACGGTGAAGATCGACGGGTCCGGGTGATCGAAACTCACGGTGCCGATGGTGTTGAAGCGGCGCAGGTCGTATTTGTACGGCACGTTGTTGCCGTGCCACGCCACCACGTTCAGCGGCGAATGGTCCAGCTCGCAGCCCCAGAGTTCACCGAGGAATTTCTGCACCAGCGTGGTCGGTTGCTTGAGGTCTTCGTAATGGGCGACGGGGGTGAGGAAATCCCGTGGGTTGGCCAGGCCATTGCTACCGATCGGCCCGAGGTCCGGCAGGCGCAGTGGCGCGCCGTGGTTTTCAGCGACGTAGCCGCGGGCTTGTGCATCCAGCAACTCGACGCGGAATTTCAGGCCGCGTGGCAGCACGACAATTTCCAGCGGCTCGACGTCCAGCACACCCAGTTCGGTGGCGATACGCAGGCGGCCCTGCTCGGGAACGATCAACAGCTCGCCGTCAGCGTTGAAGAACACCCGGTCCATCGAGCGATTGGCGCGGTAGTTGTAGATGCTGATGCCTGAGGGCTTTTCCGACCCCGAGTTGGCGACCATGCCTACAAGCCCATCGATGAAATCTGTCGGCTCAGCGGGAATATCCAACGGGTTCCAACGCAGGCGATTAGGCGTCACAGCCCCAAGCGGGCCACCGGCCAATTGCCGTTCCAGCTTGACGAACGCCGGGTGATTGGCCGACGGCTGGATGCGGTACAACCAGGTGCGCCGGGCTTCGCTGCGGGCCATGGTGAAGGCAGTGCCGGAGAAGAGTTCGGTGTACAGCCCGTAGGGCGCTTTTTGCGGAGCGTTCTGGCCGACCGGCAGTGCGCCGGGCAAGGCTTCGCTGGCAAATTCATTGCCGAAGCCTGATTGGTATTCGAGGGTCATGGATCGTCCTCTGAGCGGAAGTTGTTTTTATCGTAATCCAGTTACGCATAACGTAATTTGATACCTGTTGACCGTCAAGCTATAAAGACGCCCATTCGTCTTTCGGATTCATGCCTTCCATGGAAAAGCCGCCCGCCCCTCGCGACACCGGTAAACAGAAAGTCCGCTCGGCTGAAGTGGGCACCGACATCCTCAAGGCCCTGGCCGAACTGTCGCCGGCCACCTCGTTGTCGCGCCTGGCCGAACATGTGCAAATGCCGGCAAGCAAGGTCCACCGCTATTTGCAGGCGCTGATTGCCTCCGGTTTTGCCGAACAGAACACTGCCACCAACCATTACGGCCTGGGCCGCGAAGCCTTGCGCGTGGGTTTGGCCGCACTGGGCAGCATGGACGTGCTGAAAGTCGCCGCCCTGCCCCTGGCGGAACTGCGGGACGAGTTGAATGAAACCTGCTTCCTGGCCGTTTGGGGCAACCAGGGCGCGACCGTGGTGCACATCGAGCCGGCGGTGCGCGCGGTAACGGTGGTGACGCAATTGGGCTCGGTGTTGCCGCTGCTCAGTTCATCCACCGGGCTGGTGTTCAGCGCGTTCCTGCCGTCGCGGGAAACCGTGGAGTTGCGCGAGCGGGAGATTCAGGCGGGCATCGCCCATGCGTTGGCGGATGACCAGGCTTACGCCACCGCTTGCGAGCAGATCCGCCAGCGTGGCCTGCACTTTGTGCACGGTTTGCTGATGCCGGGTGTGGACGCGTTGTCGGCACCGGTGTTCAACGCGGTCGGGCAGGTGGCGGCGGTATTGACCGTGGTGGGGCCGACGTCGCTGTTCCATGCCGACGAAGACGGCCCGGCGGCGAAGCGTTTGTTGGCGGCAACCCAAGCGGTGAGTTGGCGGATGGGTTATCAGCCCTGACTCCAGTATCAGGCACACAACAAAGCAAAATGTGGGAGCGGGCTTGCTCGCGAAGGCGGTCTGTCAGTTAAAGCATCAGTGACTGATACACCGCATTCGCGAGCAAGCCCGCTCCCACATTTGATCTTCATTGTTTGAGAAAGGGCGCTTGGCTTCAGGCCATCAATCCCAAGGTTTTGGCTTTCGCCACCGCCTGGGTACGCCGCTCCACCCCCAACTTGCTATGAATCCTCCGCGCATGGGTTTTCACCGTGTGCAGCGAGATAAACAACTGCCCGGCAATTTCCAGATTGGAATTGCCTTGGGCAATCAATTGCAGCACCTCAAGCTCGCGCTGGCTCAGAGGGTTTTCCCCCGCCGTCGCCAGGCACTCTTGCGGCTCCAGCCCCAACGCACTCAACAACCCCGGCTGCCTGAGGCGCAACTCGCGAATCGCCTGTTGCACCTGGCATCGTCCTGCCAGTCCCAACCCGGTTTCCAGTGAGCGCACGGCCAATGGTCGATCGCCGACTTGCCAGGCCACTTCCCCCAACACCAAGTGCAGCTCCGCTTCCAGGCACAGCATGCCGCGCTGACGGGCAGTTTCCAGCAATGCACTCAGGCGAGCGATAGGCTCTTCGGCGCGGCGCAATTTCACTTCCGCCAGCACCTGCAAATACTCAAGTCGTGGGATCAATTCAAGGGTGGCCGGCGGCGCCTGTTTGGCCTTCGGGCCACGGTAGTGCCGCAGCACGCGGGTCACCGCTTCCAGGGTCAGTTCGGCGCGGCCCTGTTGCAGCCAGAAATGCCCGCTGAGCAAGAGCAACACGGCGCGGTACACAGTGTCGGGCACCTGGCGTTGCTGCATCAGGCGCTCGGCGTCCCGCAACTGGATAAACGCCTCGGCGTAATCGCCTTTGTTGGCGGCCAATAAAGCCAGACCGAGGTAGCCATAAAGCACGCGTTTGTCCTGGCTGTGCAGGCACATGCCCAGGCCGGATTCGAAGCATTCGGCGGCCACGGCGTCGTGCCCCTGGCGCAAGGCCAGATGCCCACGCCGCAAGGAAATCCGCCCCATCAACGGCCCGGCTTTAAGCCGCTGTTGCACGAGCATGCGCTGAACGTTTTCCAGCAGGCTCTGGGCCCGATACGGCGCACCGCGCTGCTCCAGCAACTGCGCATGATCGAGTTCCAGCAACGCCTCCAGCAGCAACGAGCCATGGGAACGCGCCAGGCAAAGTGCTTCACGGTTCAACGACTGGGCGACGTCCAACTCGCCACGCAGCAAGGCTTGCTGGGTCAGGCCCGACAGGCACATCAGGCGCGAGGTCCAGGCACTCTCGGGCAAGTCTTGCAGGGCTTCCAGAAAATGTTCCCGGGCGCGTACGGCTTCGCCTCCCAGGTGCAACAACCAACCCCATTGCGCCTGCCAGCGGGCCACTAGATAGCGCTGCGAATGCGCAGTCGGTTGCGGGGTGAAACGCGCCAGTTGATCGATGCATAACGCCGCCTGGTCAAAGCGCCCGGCAAAGAGCAACGCCGCCGTTACCAAGCCCACCAGCTGCGCCGAACCCAGCATCAACTCATCGCCATGCTGCTCATGCAGGCGCAACAAAAGCACCGCATTTTGCTGGCGGAACAGGTCTTCAAAACTGAAGTGCTGCAACAGGCTCACGGCCACTTCGTACTCTTCGGCCAGCAGCGCCTGCTCAAACGCGGCTTGCCAGTCCTCGGCGGCGGTAAACCACTGGCAGGCGCGACGGTGCCAGGAGCGCTTGGCCGGCCACGGTTCGTCGAGTAACAGTTGCGCCAGCGGCGGGAAGATTTGCAGCCAGTCGGTGGAGTCTTCCCAGGGTTCGATAAAGGCGCCCAACGTCTGCAAGTCACGCAGATAATCACCGAAGCCGAACAGGTGATCACACAGGCTCGGGTTGAAACGTGGCAAGTGCGCAAGCACGCGCCAGGCTTCGGCCAGCTCCGGCGCCAGGCCGCTGAACAGCTCGTGCTGCAGGTAGTCGAGCAAGGTTTTGTCGGGGTGCCCGTCGCTCTCCAGCAATGCGATGCGCACG
This sequence comes from Pseudomonas sp. SED1, assembly GCF_034044025.1. NCBI lineage: Bacteria > Pseudomonadati > Pseudomonadota > Gammaproteobacteria > Pseudomonadales > Pseudomonadaceae > Pseudomonas > Pseudomonas sp. SED1. Next base: position 5,681 of record NZ_JAXCIS010000074.1, on the reverse strand, counting down.
CCGGCGCACCAGCCGGCGCTGAACTTCAGCACCTTGTCGGCGCAGGGCCCGGCCAAGTGCTGAATCTCGGTGTGATCAAACGCCAACTCGGCTGCGTTGCACTCCCACAACTCATCGTCGAGCAACAGCCGTGGCCAGTTGCACGCCGGCCGCCGCCGCGCGCCAATCCACCAGGTTAAAACGGGACTGCTGGCCGCCAGAATGCGATCGAGCAGCGCGTCCAGTTCAGGTGCCGGCACCCGGCAGAAGTCATCGAGAAACAGCCAGGCCGGCGCTTGCCAGCGGTTGAGGGCCAGCAGCAGCGTGGGTTCATCGACAAACACCAGGCCGAGGGTTTGGGCCAGACGCTGGCACAAATCCAGGGCCGCCCCATTCAGCGGCAACCAATACACCTGGCAATCCGCAGGTGCCTGCAATGCGCATTCGGCAAGCAACGCGCTCTTGCCACTGCCGGCCGGGGCGCAGAGCAACTTCACCCGCGCCGAGGCGTTGAGCAACGGCCCGGACAAACGCGGGCGCAACAGATGATGGGGAGACAAGCGTGGCATGAATCCAGGACGATCCAGACAACGGGTCATGGCGGTCATTACTGCGTCCCTGTTTTTTATTATTAGGCGGCGTGCGCCCTACCCTAGTCCTGTGGCTGGCGGTTGTTGAGGAGTATTCAGCAGGCTGATTACCGGGCATATGTTCCAAAGGTGGAACACCGTAAATGTGGGAGCGGGCTTGCTCGCGAAGGCGGAGTGTCAGTCACCGGATATATTGACTGATACACCGCTTTCGCGAGCAAGCCCGCTCCCACAGTTTGACCCCGTTCCAATCAGGTTTTAGCGCACGCCTTCAGAACGCAATGCCGCCGGCGTGTAGTCCGCCGCCTTCGCCGCAAAGCCGAACACAAAGCTGCTCTTCTCTTCGTTCTTCATCCCCAGGGCGATGTAGCGCCCGGCGATGATGTCGTACAGGGTTTCGACGGTGTAGGCCGGCACCTGGTGGTCGTAGTAGAACTGCGCGTGACCTTCAGCGACACGCCACAGTTGGCCACGGCCGTCGTAGTGGTCCACCAGCGCCACTTGCCAGCTGTCTTCGTCGATGTACATGTGGCGCTTGGCGTAGATGTGCCGCTCGCTCGGTTTTACGGTACCGATCACTTCCCAGACCCGGTGCAGCTCGTAGCGGGTCAAATCCTGGTTGATGTGGCCGGCCTTGATGATGTCATCGTACTTGAGGGTCGGCGAGTCGAGCTTGTAGCTGTTGTAGGGGATGTACATCTCCTTCTTGCCCACCAGCTTCCAGTCATAGCGGTCCGGGGCGCCGGAGAACATGTCGAAGTTGTCCGAGGTGCGCAGGCCGTCGGCCGCAGTGCCCGGCCCGTCGTAGGCCACTTGCGGCGCACGGCGCACCCGGCGCTGGCCGGCGTTGTAGACCCAGGCCAGGCGCGGCTCCTTCACCTGATCGAGGGTTTCATGCACCAGCAGTACGTTGCCGGCCAAGCGCGCCGGGGCAGTCACCGATTGTTTGAAGAAGGTCAGCACGTTGGCGCCCTTGACCGGGTCCATGTCCGGTATCAGCTGCGGCACGGCCACTTCTTCTTCGAAACGGATCGGCGTGTAGCTGCCGTTGGTCTGCGGCGTGGCCTGGGTGATGATGCGGCGCAGATTGCCGCCGTGATAACGGGTGATGTGGTTCCACAGCACTTCCACGCCATTTTTCGGAATCGGGAAGGCGTAGTAGCGGTTACCGGTGAAGTTTTCCAGGCCATTGCCGTCGTTGATCGCATGCACGTTCAACGCGCTGCGCTTGATCGACTCGTAGATTTCCGGTGGCAAGTTGACCGTGCGGTGGGTCGGGTACACCGGGATCTTGTAGGTTTGCGGGTAGCGCTTGAACATCGCCACCTGGCCTTCGGACAGTTTGTCCTTGTACTTGTCGACCGTGGCGGCGGTGATCACGAACAGTGGTTTTTCACTGGCAAACGGGTCGGCGAGGAAGCCTTTGCTGTCCACAGCTCCGGCGTTTTTCGGGATGCCACCGGTCCATGCCGGGATCGAGCCGTCAGCGTTACCGGCCTTTTCGGCACCCACCGGAGTCAGGGTGGTGCCAAGCTTGGCCGCTTCTTCCGGCGACACCGCGGCCATCACGTTGGCCGCCAACAGGCTCAGTGCCAACACGCCGCATTGCAGAATCATCTTGCGCATAGTCTTTTGTCCTTCTTTAAGCCAAATCAGAAGTTCACGCCAAAGCTGAGGGCGATGAAGTCGCGGTCGGTGAGGGTGTTGTAGTCACCGCCAAAAAAGTCGGTGTAGCTCAGGCTCGCGGTGTAGGTGTTGCGGTAGTCCGCGTCCACGCCAACGCTGAGGGCCTTGGCGCCTTCGTTGAACAGGCCGTTGGGGCCGTAGCCGCTGACGTCCTGGGACCACGACAGGTTGGGCTTGAGGTTGACCCCGGCGAACACGTTGTTGTAATCGAGGATGGCCCGGGCGCGATAACCCCAGGAGTTGGCCGTGACAAAACCGTCGGTGTCGCCGCCGAAGCCGTATTGGCCGTAGACCGAATCGCGGCCATAGCGCAGCTTGGATTTCGCCTCCAGCCCGCCGACGTGCACGAAAGCCGCTTCGCCCACCAGGGTCAGGCGTTCAGCGCCCAGTACCTGGTCGAAGAACTGGGTCATGGTGCTCTGGATCTGGGTGATTTCCTTGCGGCGATAGCCAGCGTTATCGGAACCGAAGGAACTGGCGATCGGTGACGCGGCGTTACCGGCAATCGGGTTGACCAAGGCCAGCGTCAGATCGGTGGTGTTGAGTTGTACGGGGGCATTCGGGCGGTAGCTGATTTCGCCGGTCCAGGCCGTGCCGGTGGGCAAGGTGGTCGAGAAGCTGGCACCGAACAGGCGGATGTTTTCCGGGTAGTCGAGGTAATACTGACCGCGACCAAGCATCGTGCTTTGCGCCAGCCCAGACCCGGAACCCGGTGCAATCCCGTTGGCGGCATTGACGATACGGCCAATGGTTGCCAGGTTGGTGTTGGCGGTGATGGTACCGACGGTGGGCGTACGGCTGTGGTAGTTCATGAAGTACAGGCCGTACTCCGTGTCATCCCCCAGCCAGCGCAGCGCCATCCCGAACTGGCCGCCATCGCGCGCCTCGCGGTCTTTTGCACGCTGCACCACCACGCCTTCGTTCGTGACCTGGAAGCCCTGGCCAAACGCCGCCGCCACTGGTTGCAACGGCGCAATCGCCGGGCTGCCGACGGTGTAGTTGCCGTTGCAGCCATGGGCCACCACGTCGTTGCCGAAGAAGGTGCCGCAGTTGTCCACCACGGTGTTTTCCCAGTTCAACTGGTAGAAACCTTCAACGCTCAACTGGTTGGTGAGGCTTTGGGATGCAAACACCATGTTGACCGGAATCAGCCCTTCCTTGATCTCGGCGCCGGGCCGGCGGAAGGCGGAAACGTCGATGGGGTTGATGCTGTTGATGGAGTTGCCGATGAACGTACTTTCACCCCAGCTGACCACCTGCTTGCCGACGCGCACGTTGCCCGGCAAATCGCCGATGGAGTAGTTGTGATAGACAAACGCGTCGAGTAATTCGTAGCCGGAAGAGCGTGCGCCCTCGTCGCGGTGGTTATTGCTGATCTGCTTGAATTCGCGGTCTTCGTCCTGCAGTTCGAAGTCGTACCAGTACTTGCCGCGCACGAACACGCCGCTGTCGCCGTACTTGAGCTCCAGATCGTGAATGCCCTTGAAGATCTTGGAGAAGGTCTCGCCCTTCTTGAAGTTCAGGCGACCGTCATCGCCGGTGGAAGCCTGGCCCGTTCCGCCGTTGGGAACGCCCACCAGCTTTTTGTCGGCGTCGCGCATGCCCCAGCTGGCACCGACCGACAGCGAGGAATCGAATTGCCCTTCGATCTCGCCGATGTTGAACGAAACAGCCTGCGCCTGGGCACAGCAACCCAAAGCAACCGCAGCGGCCAGCGCCTGTGGCCTGAAGATGGCGCGCATTGTTGTTCTTGTCATGCGTCTTCCCCGGTGGTGTGACAGAAGGCCCCACCCTACTGCCCGCGATCAGGAGCGATAAGCGCACCAAGGAGGTATTCGTGTTGTCGCTCGAAAGGATGAAAGGGCGCTCTGGCCGGGGTATTGGCGAGGGTATGGACGAGATGGATGGAGGATTATCAGGAGGATGGATAGGGAGTTATTGCCACTGTTGCCAGTTTGGTAACAGTCCTTGTCTCGAATCGCTATTTTTCATTCTGTAACAAAAGCCTATTCTTGCTTGGCTTTCAGGGCAAACCGCCCGCTTCCAGAACCTGGAAGAACAGCAAGTTTTTATGGATTGATCACTATTTTCAATCTGTTACCCGCGTTCACTGACGTTGATTTATTGCTCCTTGATCAAACGTCTTACTTCAGCCGCTGCCTTTGCAGCGGCTTTTTTTATGCCTGAAATAAACCGGGGCGCCATGGCGCCCCGATTGATTAAAACTTTTTCATGCAACGATCAAAGGCTGTATTTCTGCAGATTGGCCATCATCTCTTTCAAGGCTTCGATGTTGTCCTTGGGGTGAGCAGCCCCGTCGAAATCGCAAATTTGCTGCCAGTGGGCGGCGACGTCATCCGGCGAGAACCCTGCCTCAGGGTCGAAGCCAACCCCCAGGCTGCGCTCCCAGCGGGTCTTGCCAATCCAGCCACCGCCCACCTCGAATAGCCCGGAGGTTTCCTGGCATGCCTCGCTGCCCAGGTACACCACCAGCGGGCTGATCAATTCCGGCTTGAGGCGTTCGAAGACTTGCGGCGGGATCAGGCCTTCGGTCATGCGTGTGCCGCCGGTGGGCGCGATGGCATTGACCAGGATGTTGTTCTTGCGGCCTTCCAGCGCCAGGGTGCGGGTCAGGCCGTACAGGCCGAGTTTGGCCATGCCGTAGTTGGACTGGCCGAAGTTGCCGTAGATGCCCGAGGTCGAGGCGGTGAAGATCACGCGGCCGTAGGCTTGCTCGCGCAAGTGTGGCCATGCGGCGCGGGTGACTTTGTAGGCGCCTTCGACGTGCACGCGGTAGACCAGGTCCCAGTCGCTGTCTTCCATTTTGTGGAAGGTTTTGTCCCGCAGGATCCCGGCGTTGTTGACGACGACGTCGATGCGGCCGAAGGCGTCGAGGGCGTTCTGGACGATTTTGTCGCCGTCGGTGACGGAGTCGTGGTTGGCTTCGGCTATACCGCCTGCTTCACGGATTTCGGCTACGACGCGGTCCGCCGCTGAGGCGTTGGCGCCTTCGCCCTGGGTTGAGCCGCCAAGATCGTTGACCAGCACTTTGGCGCCGTGTTTGGCGAACAGGAGTGCATGGGCGCGGCCCAGTCCGCCGCCGGCACCGGTGACGATCACGACCTTGTCTTGGAACTGCACAGGCTCACTCATTGGGGACTCCAGGGGTGGTTAGGGGTGGATGGGTTGAGTGTCAGGCACGGGGCTTGTGGTCACAATAAATACGGTTGGGGGTGAATGGTGCGCGATAAGGCTGGGGGATGATTGGCGGGGCCTTGGGGTGAGTACATATCCGTTATTTGAGTGATGGCTTGTATGGGTTCCGCCCTTACGGCGGGTCACTTTTGAAAAGAGCCCAAAAGTAACCAAAAGGCTCTTGCCCCACCACTCGGCACCTCGCTTGAGCTCGGTGTGCCCGCACTCCGG
>NZ_JAXCIS010000073.1:0-9173 GCF_034044025.1 Pseudomonas sp. SED1 | reverse complement strand
TAAGAGCGGAACCCTAAGCGGCCGTTACCGAAGAAACGGATATGTACCCAAACCCAAACCCAACCTTAAGGATTCCGAACACTCAAAAGAATCATCAACCCCGCCAACGGAAAATCCCCCTCCAACTCCGCCAAACTCGCCGTACTCATAGCCTGCGGCTGCCGCAAATGCCCATGCTGCAAATAACTGATCAGCCCCCCCACAAACGGCTGATGGCTAACCAACAACACATCATCGTCATTATCGAGATGCTTGAGCACCTCCAGCGGATTACTCTCGGGCGTCAACCAAGGCACAGTGCGGATTTCAGGCTCAAACCCCAACGCCTCCCGCACCAACTGCGCCGTCTGCTGCGCCCGCACATAAGGACTGGCAATAATCGCCCGCACAGGCTGCCCAATCAGATGCCCCGCACTGCGCAAAACCTCCTCACGCCCATGGGCCGTCAAATTACGCTCAGCATCCGTACGCGCATGCCCCTCGGCCTCACCGTGACGCAACACCCACACCTTCATAGCTTCGGTTCCTCATCACGCACAGGATGCGGCGCCGGCGGCACGCTGTGAGCAGCCTCACCTTCCGGTGCACGGGGCGTCGGCCAATCAGCAAACGGCCAAGGCTTCTGATCACTGTGAAAACTGCCAAACCGCCCAATCTGCGCCAAAAACTGACTCAAACTGTCACCAAAATTCATCAGCCCAAGGTTCGGCGCGCCGTACACCAACCGGTAAACCAGCTGCACTATAACCAGCGCCCCCAGCAGAAACTGCGCCACTTGCCACACCAGGGCAAACACCAGCATCCACAGCACACGCAGGCCAATGGATTCGTACTTGGGAGCTGCTTTCGGATCGTTCATGACGCGTTCCTCAGTTGAAACCACTGGTGGAAATAAAGTCGACATCGGTCTTCGGCTCGGCCCGCATCAGCAACTCGATGACCTGGTTCAAGGTGCGCCCTTCAAACAGGATCGCGTGCAAACCGGCGACCAGCGGCATATACACCCCGACTTCCTGGGCCTTGGCCTTCAGCACCTTCAGGGTGTTCACGCCTTCGGCCACTTCGCCCAAACGCGTCACGGCGTCTTCCAGGCTCAGGCCCTGGCCGAGGGCGAAACCTACCTGATAGTTGCGGCTTTTCGGTGACGAGCAGGTGACGATCAGGTCGCCCACGCCAGCAAGGCCGAGGAAGGTCATCGGGTTGGCGCCCTGGTTGACCGCAAAGCGCGTCATCTCGGCCAAGGCACGGGTGATCAGCATGCTCTTGGTGTTTTCACCCATGCCCAGCGCAACCGCCATGCCGGCGATGATCGCGTAGACGTTCTTCAACGCCCCGCCCAGCTCGACGCCGAAGCGGTCGGCACTGGCGTAAACGCGGAAGGTGCGACCGTGCAGCACTGCCTGCACCCGTTCGCAAAGTTCTTCGTCTTCACTGGCGATCACGGTGGCGGTCAGCGCGTGTTCAGCCACTTCCCGCGCCAGGTTCGGGCCGGACAACACGCCAATGCGTGCCTCGGGGGCGATTTCTTCAAGGATTTCGCTCATCAACTTGAAGGTGTGCGCCTCGATGCCCTTGGTCAGGCTGACCAGCAGCTTGCCCGCCAACCGCTCGGCGTGGGGCGCGAGCACCGAACGCAGGGCGCTGGAGGGCAGCGCGACAAAGCACAGGTCGCACTCGTCCAGCGTCGCCTGCAAATCAGTCACCGGCTCCACGGCCGGCAGAATCTTGATGCCTTTGAGGTAACGGGGGTTTTCCCGGTTGACCCGGATGGCCTCGGCTTGCTCGGGGTCACGCATCCATTGACGCACCTGGTGACCATTTTCAGCCAGCAGATTAGCCACGGCGGTACCAAAACTTCCGCCTCCCAGGACCGCAATAGGGCGCTGTTCAGTCATATGCAATCCGTTAATCCATAGCAGTGGCGATGGCCGCATTATACGGAGCGACCCGCTTGCGGCCAGCCCCCGCGTCAATTCAAACACTCGTCGGAAAATGCGACATTTGTGCGAAGTAATTACAGGGCCGACGACTGGCAAAAGGCCCCGCCTCAGTTAACATGGGCGGCTATCCGTAATTATCAAGGCCGTGCCGTGTATTTGGGCCCTCCTCCTCGTTCATCTCTCCTGCTGACGCTGTTGTGCATGCCGTGGTGCAGTGCGCCGTTGCTGGCCGACGATCTGTTCCTCGACAGCCAACCGCTGCCGCAGGTACTGACCGCTACGCGGCTCAAGCAATCGGCCGCCGCCGTGCCCGGCAGCATGACGGTGATCGACAGCGAGTTGATCAAGGCCAGCGGTGCGCGGGATATCCCGGAACTGCTGCGGTTGGTGCCCGGGATGATGGTCGGCTACACCACCGGCAACCAGGCCGCCGTGAATTACCACGGCACCCAGGCTGGCGACGCCCGGCGCATGCAGGTGCTGATCGATGGTCGCTCGGTGTACCGCGCGGGCCTGGCGACGGTGGACTGGAGCGATATTCCGGTGGCCCTGGAAGACATCGACCGCATCGAAGTCTTCCGCGGCCCCAACACCGTCAGCTACGGTGCCAACGCGCTGATGGCGGTGGTCAACATCCTCACCCGCTCGCCGGCCAACAGCCACGGCACCCGGATGAAACTCACCCAGGGCGGACGCGGGATCAACGACTGGTACGCCAGCCAGGGCATGGGCTGGGAAACCGGCGACTTGCGCCTGTCACTCTCCGGCCAACAGGACGATGGTTTTGACAGCGACCGCGTGGGCGCCGACCGCCGTGACAGTCGCCGCCTGAGCCGCTTCAGCCTCGCCGTGAGCCAGACCCTGAACGCGCAACAAAGCATCGACTGGCAACTGGACGCCAAGGAAGGTACCAACCAACGCCCGTACACCTACCAACCGGTGTTCGACGGGATTACCGAAGGCGGTACAAATTCTGACGTCAGCGCCAAGGATTACGCCGGCTCCCTGCGCTGGAACTTCGACTTCAATCCTGATCACAGCCTGTATATCCAGGGCTCGGCCCAGCAGTGGGATCGCCGGCAGATCTGGCGCGCCTGCGACGCCAAGGTCTCGTTCAGCCCGGAGTTGACCCAGCTGTGGCAACTCAATCCCAACTATGCCGAGCGACTGGCCCGGCACATGAACAACTTCAACCCCGGCAACCTTCCACCCGGCAGCCCCGCCGAACAGGCGCTGGCCCGGCAGGTGCTCCAGCAATGGGGTGACGGCGGCAAGGACCCGGTTTGCGGCAACATCGACCAAAGCACCAAAGAAAGCCGCTACGACCTGGAGATTCAGGACACCCTCAGCCTGTCCGACAGCCTGCGCCTGGTCAGCGGCATGAACTACCGGTACGACCGCGCCGACTCCGACACCTACTTCAACGGCACCCTGGACGACACCACCTGGCGCATGTTTGGCCACCTGGAATGGCGTGCCAGCGAACACTGGCTGCTCCAGGGCGGCGCAATGTATGAGGACACCCACCTGAGCGGCAACTCGCTGACGCCCCGGGTGGCCGTCAACTACCTGATCAACCCGCGTCACGGCCTGCGTGCGGTGTACTCCGAAGCCATCCGTTCGCCGGACATGTTCGAGAACAACGTCAACTGGAGTTACCGCGTCACCAACCTCAGTTCGCCGGCCTACGGCCAGAACTCCGGTCAATATTTCGTGGTAACCCGCGGCCCGGGCAACCTCGACAAAGAGCTGATGCGCTCCCGGGAGCTGGGCTACAACGGCTTTTTTGCCGACATCGGGCTGAACGTCGACGTGAAGCTGTTCTATGACGAAATCAGCGACATGGTCAGCGAGCCGCTGCGCAACAACCAGTACATCGCCAGCAACTCCAACAGCTCGCGCTTTACCGGCACTGAAACCCAACTCGACTGGCACATGAGCACCGCCGACCGGCTGCGGCTGACCTATGCTTACGTAGACGCCAGCGCCACCAACCCGCTGGACAGACAGCAAACCGCCCGCAACAGCGGCTCGGCCGGCTGGATGCGGGAATGGGGCCATGGCTGGTCCAGTGCGGTGTTCTACTATGGCGACGACGCGCTCAACCAGTATCGCTTCGAACGGGTCGACCTGCGGGTGGCCAAGCGCATTGCCTTCGGCAAAGCCAACGTGGAGCTGGCCGGCATGTTGCAACAACGTCTCGACAATCAGCCCACCACCTGGCCCGACAACAACTATGACCAACGCCACGTGCTCTACTTCAGTGCGGAGTTAGAGTTCTAGTGGATAGCGACTTGTCACGGATGACCCTCTCCTTTACCGCCCGACTCTGGCGGCGCTGTTTGTTGTTTGGGGTTTTACTGTTTGCCGCACCGACATGGGCGGCGCAAATCCTGCTGACCGCCGACGAAGACGGCCCGGGCGTACAAGCATTCGTCCAGGCCCTGAGCGAACAGCGCCCCGAAGACCATGTGAAGTTCACCCCGCTCAAAGACCTTCCCGCCCCCGCGCACTTGCCCGCCAGTACCCGCCTGATCCTGCTGGACCTGCCCAGCCTCGACTGGCGCCTGCAAGACACCCAGGGCCCACCGACCCTGGTGCTGCGCATCAGCCGCCTGCAAGCCCGCCAGCGCCTGGGGGACAGCGTGCCATCGAAGATCAGCCTGTTGTGGAGCGACCCGCCACTGGACCGCCAACTGCGCCTGATCACCGGCATCCTGCCCCAGGCCCGGCGCATCGGTGTGCTCTATGGGATCGACAGCGAATTCCTGCTCCGCGAGTTGCGCCAGCATGCGGCGCCGATGGGGCTGGAGATCGTGCCCCAGCTTTGGGACAACACTAACGACAGTCGTCCGCTGCAAAGCCTGTTCAAGAGCAGCGACGTCTTGCTGGGGCTGGATGATCCCCAGCTGTACAACCCGAAAACCGCGAAAAACCTGCTGCTCAGCAGCTACGCCAGGCAATTGCCACTGGTCGGGCCCAACGCCGGGTTCGTCAAAGCCGGCAGCCTGGCCAGCACCTACAGCGATCAGGCCGACTGGCTGAATGTACTCGACCGGCTGCTGGACCATGCGCCCGCCAACTGGCCGCGCTCGTTGTACCCGGAACGTTTCAAAGTCGTGGGCAACCCGCAGGTTGCGCGCTCACTGGGGATCGAACAGGTGGACGAAACCAACGTCGCCGCCCGCCTGGCCGAAGGAGAAAAACGCCCATGACATTTCGTCGCCGTTGGGACATCAACACCCGAACCCAGCTCATCACGCTGGGCCCGGCACTCCTGTTGACGCTGCTGTTGATCAGCTTCTTCACCTTCGTGCGGATCCAGGACTTGCGCCAGGAGCTGGACCACACCGGCCAATTGATCGCCAACCAGCTGGCACCGGCCACCGAATACGGGGTTATTTCCGGCAACAACGACGTGCTCGAAAGCCTGTTGCGGGCCACCCTGGCCACGCCGCATGTACGCTTTCTGGAGATACAGGACAGCACGGAAAACATTCTGGTGTATGTCGAGCAACCGTCGGAGAAGCACGACCGTTCGCTGTCGGTGAAAGTGTTCCAGGCGCCGATTCGCCTGCAACATATCCAGCTGGGCAATGACTTCTTCCAGGACAACATCGCCGAGCCCAAGGCGCCCCGTGCGGATTACCTGGGCCGGGTGATTGTGGGTATGTCCAACGATGCGTTCAGCCAGCGCCAGCAGGAAATCCTGTTCAAGGCCGGGATTCTCGCGCTGTTCGCCCTGTTGTTTACCTTCTTATTGGCCCGGCGCCTGGCGGCCAGCCTGTCGCAACCGATCAGCGCCATGGGCAATGCGGTCAAGGCGATCCAGCAGGGCGATTACCAGACGCCACTGCCCATTGTCGATGACTCGGAACTGGGCGACCTGTCGCGTCACATCAATAACCTCGCCGACGGGTTGAACCAGGCCAGTCGCGAACAACACCAGGCCATGGCCCAGTTGATCCAGACCCGCGAAGAAGCCGAGCGGGCGAACAATGCCAAGTCGGATTTCCTGGCAATGATGAGCCATGAACTGCGCACGCCGATGAACGGGGTGCTGGGCATGCTGCAGTTGCTGGAAACCACCGACATGACCGAGGAGCAGACCGAATACGCGGCGCTGGCTTCAGAGTCCACCGAACACCTGCTCAAAGTGATCAACGATATCCTCGACTTCTCGCGCATCGAGCGCGCGGCCCTGGAGCTGGAGCACATTCCGTTCGACCTGATGGAGCTGATCAGCAGCTGCGCCCAGGCCTTCCAGCATGCCGCCCAGCAACGCGGGCTGGCGCTTGAAGTGCCGATTCCGCAGGGCCTGGACTCGCTGCAGGTGCAGGGCGACCCGACGCGTATCCGGCAGATTCTGGTGAACCTGATCGGCAATGCCCTCAAGTTCACCGAGCACGGCACCGTCACCGTCGAACCGCACTGGCAGACCCTGGACCATGAACTGTTGTGGTTCACCTGCACCGTGCGCGACAGCGGGATTGGCATCTCGGCCGAGCGCCTGGAATTGATGTTCGATGCGTTCCAGCAAGCTGACAGTTCCATTTCAAGACGTTACGGCGGCACCGGACTGGGCCTGCCTATCGCACGCACCCTGGCCGAACGCATGGGCGGCACCCTTCGCGCCCAGAGCGAAGAAGGCCAGGGCTCGGTGTTCACCCTGGAAATTCCGCTGGCGATTTACCAGCAGAGCTTGCCGGTGATCGTGCCGAACGCCGAAGGCAGTGCCAGTGCAGGCGAAGGCCGTAACGTGTTGCTGGTGGAGGACAACCCGGTCAATCGCACCGTGGTTGAAGCCATGCTGCGCAGCCTTGGATTTGAAGTCAGCATTGCCACCGACGGCGCCGAAGCGATTCGCAGTGCCGAGAGCCTGATTTTTACCGCGATCCTGATGGACTGCCGACTGCCGGGCATCGACGGTTACGAGGCCACCCGGCAGATTCGCCAGTTGCCCGGTTGCGCCGACCTGCCGATCATTGCCCTCACGGCCAACGCCTTGCAGGGCGACCGCGAAGCCTGTTTGGCGGCTGGAATGAACGATTACCTGGCAAAGCCGTTCAAACGCACGGATTTACAGCAAATCCTGCAGCGGTGGGTGCAGTAACACGGTGCCATCAGCCAACTGCGACTGGCGTGAAAGACGAAAGTGCGGCAGTCTTAGGCACCCGAACGGGCCCGTAAACCGGCCCGGTTTATAATTTCAGTGCACAAGTGTACATTCATGACCTTGACGCTGTGACTTTCACTACAACGCAATAGTCTATGTGTAGGCTGCCGATATGAGGCATGAACGCTTCAGTCGGCCGGGAAGATTTGCCCTGCCCTGCCGCATGGGATTATTGAGGAGCTCGCATGACCAAACAAAACGCCTTTACTCGGGAAGACCTGCTGCGCTGCAGTCGCGGTGAGCTGTTCGGCCCAGGTAACGCGCAACTGCCCGCCCCGAACATGCTGATGGTGGATCGCATCACCCATATCAGTGAAGAGGGTGGCAAGTACGGCAAAGGTGAATTGGTCGCCGAGCTGGATATCACCCCTGACCTGTGGTTTTTCGCCTGCCATTTCGAAGGCGATCCGGTGATGCCGGGCTGCCTGGGCCTCGACGCCATGTGGCAGCTGGTTGGCTTCTACCTGGGCTGGCAAGGCCTGCCGGGCCGCGGTCGCGCCCTGGGTTCGGGCGAAGTGAAGTTCTTTGGCCAGGTCTTGCCGACCGCCAAGAAAGTCACCTACAACATTCAAATCAAGCGCGTCCTCAAGGGCAAGCTGAACCTGGCCATTGCCGATGGTTCGGTGACTGTCGACGGTCGCGAGATTTATACTGCCGAAGGCCTTCGGGTCGGCGTATTTACTTCCACTGACAACTTTTAAGGGTTATCCGCATGCGCCGCGTCGTTATCACTGGTCTGGGCATCGTTTCGTGCCTGGGCAATGACAAAGAGACCGTCTCCGCTAACCTGCGTGCAAGTCGCCCTGGCATCCGCTTTAACCCGGAATATGCCGAAATGGGTCTGCGTAGCCAGGTTTCCGGCTCCATCGACCTGCCCCTCGAAGAGCTGATTGATCGCAAGATCTATCGCTTCGTCGGCCACGCAGCCGCTTACGCCTACCTGGCCATGAAGGACGCGATCACCGATTCCGGCCTGAGCGAAGACCAGGTGTCCAACGTACGCACCGGCCTGATCGCCGGTTCCGGTGGCGCGTCGACCTTGAACCAGATGGAAGCGCTGGACATCCTGCGCGAGAAAGGCGTCAAGCGTGTTGGCCCGTACCGCGTCACGCGGACCATGGGCAGCACCGTTTCCGCCTGCCTGGCCACGCCGTTCAAGATCAAGGGCGTGAACTACTCGATCTCCTCCGCTTGCGCCACCAGTGCTCACTGCATCGGTACCGCGGTTGAGCAGATCCAGCTGGGCAAGCAAGACATCGTGTTTGCTGGTGGCGGTGAAGAAGAACATTGGAGCCAGTCGTTCCTGTTCGACGCCATGGGCGCATTGTCGACCCAGTACAACGAAACCCCGGAAAAAGCCTCCCGCGCCTATGACAAGAACCGTGATGGTTTCGTCATTGCTGGCGGTGGCGGCATGGTGGTGGTCGAGGAGCTGGAACACGCCCTGGCCCGTGGTGCGAAGATCTACGCGGAAATCGTCGGCTACGGCGCGACGTCCGACGGCTACGACATGGTTGCGCCAAGCGGCGAAGGCGCCATCCGCTGCATGCAGATGGCCATGTCCACCGTTGATACTCCGATCGACTACCTGAACACCCACGGTACTTCGACTCCGGTCGGCGACTCCAAGGAAATGGAAGGCGTGCGTGCGGTATTCGGCGACAAGGCTCCGGCGATCAGCTCTACCAAGAGCCTGTCGGGCCACTCCCTGGGCGCCGCTGGCGTTCACGAAGCGATCTACTGCCTGCTGATGATGGAAGGCAACTTCATGGCAGGTTCTGCCAACATCGAGGAACTGGACCCGGATGTGGCTGACATGCCGATCCTGACCAAGACTCGTGAAGATGCGACCATCAACACCGTGATGAGCAACAGCTTTGGCTTTGGTGGCACTAACGCTACCTTGGTGCTGAAACGCTGGCAGGGTAAGTAAGCTTCCCGCGGCTTGATCGTCTGAAAACGCCCCGACTGGTTCGGGGCGTTTTTTTTTGCCTCGGTTGTTGGGTGTATATCCGTTATTTGGAGGATGGCTGGTATTGGTTCCGCTCTTACAGCGG
>NZ_JAXCIS010000072.1:0-36263 GCF_034044025.1 Pseudomonas sp. SED1 | reverse complement strand
GTTTTGTGGCGGTCACAAGCCTTTCTTCTTGCTTGATAACCAAGCAAGCGCTTGGTAAGTTCGCTCCACCTTCCCGTGGAGCTTGCCGATGTCTGCCTATCAGGAATACTTCGACCCCAGCCACCAATTGGTCCGCGACAGCGTGCGCCGTTTCGTCGAACGCGAGCTGTTGCCGGGCATCGAGCAGTGGGAGGAAGCCGAGAGCTTCCCCCGGGAGTTGTACCTGAAGGCCGGCGCGGCGGGGATCCTGGGGATCGGTTACCCCGAAGCCCTCGGCGGCAGTCATGAAGGTGATCTGTTCGCCAAGGTCGCGGCCAGCGAAGAGCTGATGCGCTGCGGCTCCGGCGGTGTGGTGGCGGGGTTGGGCTCGCTGGATATCGGCTTGCCACCCATCGTCAAATGGGCCCGGCCTGAAGTACGCGATCGTGTCGCGCCGCAGGTTTTGTCCGGCGAGAAGATCGCCGCCCTGGCGGTCACCGAGCCCGGTGGTGGCTCCGATGTCGCCAACCTGCAAACCCGTGCCGTGCGCGACGGTGATCATTACCGGGTCAGCGGCAGCAAAACCTTTATCACCAGCGGCCAGCGCGCCGACTTCTATACCGTCGCAGTACGTACCGGTGGGCCGGGCTTTGCCGGTATCAGCCTGTTGTTGATTGAAAAGGGCACGCCTGGTTTCACCACCGGCACACCGCTGAAGAAAATGGGCTGGTGGGCGTCGGACACTGCCGAATTGTTCTTCGATGATTGCCGCGTACCCGTAGGCAATCTGATCGGCGCCGAGAACATGGGCTTCGCCTGCATCATGGGCAACTTCCAGAGCGAGCGGCTGGCCCTGGCGTTGATGGCCAACATGACCGCGCAGATGGCCCTGGAAGAAAGCCTCAAGTGGGCGGCCCAGCGCGAGGCCTTCGGCAAACCCATTGGCAAGTTCCAGGTGCTCAAGCATCGCTTGGCGGAAATGGCCACGGCAGTGGAAGTCTCCCGGGAGTTCACCTACCGCCAGGCCGCCAAGATGGCCGCAGGCAAGAGTGTGATCAAGGAGATTTCCATGGCCAAGAACCTCGCCACCGATACCGCCGACCGCGTGACCTACGATGCCGTGCAGATCCTCGGCGGCCAGGGTTACATGCGCGGCAACCTGGTGGAGCGGCTGTATCGCGACAACCGCATCTTGTCCATCGGTGGCGGGACTCGGGAAGTGATGAACGAAATCATCAGCAAGCAGATGGGCTTGTAGAAAGCGCTTTTGTGGCGAGGGAGCTTGCTCCCGCTGGAGTGCGCAGCGCTCCCAAAGATCTTGGGGCCGCTTCGCAGCCCAGCGGGAGCAAGCTCCCTCGCCACACAAGCTCCCTGCCACACGAATCCCGGGTTATTGGTCCGTCAGCGCAAACTGGGTCAGGCAGAACGTCGGAATCCCCATGTCTTCCAGGCGCTGGGACCCACCCAGCTCCGGCAGATCAATGATCGCCGCCGCTTCGAAAATCCGTGCGCCCATGCGCCGGGCCAGGTTGGCCGCTGCGATCAGCGTGCCGCCGGTGGCGATCAGGTCATCGAACATCAGCACCGAATCACCTTCGCACAGGCTGTCGGCGTGCACTTCCAGGAAGGCTTCGCCGTACTCGGTCTGGTAACCCTCGGCCAGCACGTCAGCCGGCAATTTGCCTTGCTTGCGGAACAGGATCAGCGGTTTGTTCAACTGATAGGCAATGATCGAACCGATCAAAAAGCCGCGGGCATCCATCGCTCCAATATGGGTGAAGTCGGCTTCGACGTAGCGGTGCACAAAGGTATCGGCCACCAGGCGCAAGGCCTTGGGTGACTGGAACAGCGGCGTAATATCGCGAAAGATCACCCCGGGCTTGGGGAAGTCGATGACTGGGCGAATCAGGGATTTGATGTCGAACGAATCGAAGACCATCGTCGAGGAGTCCTGGGGAGGAAAACGGACTCGAAGTATACCTGCGGCCCAGCCGATTGGCTCGGCCGCAAGCGTCTGGATCAACCGTCGAGCGAACCGCCAGCGAGTGCGCAGAGCTGGATCGGGTCGAGGATGTGCACTTCCTTGCCTTCAGCGGCAATCAGCTCATTCTGCTGGAAGCGAGTGAATACCCGGGACACGGTTTCCACCGCCAGGCCCAGGTAGTTGCCGATTTCATTGCGCGACATGCTCAGGCGGAACTGGTTGGCCGAGAAACCCCGGGCGCGGAAACGTGCGGAGAGGTTGACCAGGAAGGTAGCGATCCGCTCGTCGGCGGTTTTCTTCGACAGGAGGAGCATCATCTGCTGGTCGTCGCGGATTTCACGGCTCATCACGCGCATCAATTGGCGGCGCAATTGCGGCAACTGCAGGGCCAGTTCATCCAGGCGCTCGAACGGGATTTCACACACCGAGGTGGTTTCCAGGGCCTGGGCCGAGACCGGATGAATCTCGGTGTCCATGCCCGACAGCCCGACCAGTTCGCTCGGCAGGTGGAAACCGGTGATCTGCTCTTCGCCGCCATCGCTCAGGCTGAAGGTTTTCAACGCGCCAGAACGTACTGCATAAACGGAATCAAACTTGTCGCCCTGGCGAAACAGAAACTCGCCTTTTTTCAGTGGGCGACCGCGTTTAACGATTTCGTCCAGCGCTTCCATATCTTCCAAATTCAACGAAAGTGGCAGGCAGAGGGGGGCCAGGCTGCAATCCTTGCAATGGGCCTGGCTATGAGCGCGCAGTTTAACTGGCTCGGACATTTCTTAAATCCTTGTGGGAAAACACACATAAGACGTAAGGGTACCGCACTGGGGGATGATCCGGCCAGCGTGTACAAAAAAGCAGCAGCGGTATAAAGGTTTATGTATCGGCGCCGATACATGGACGTATCTCTATGAGCTGGAGCTCAGATCATGTCAGTGAGCACTGTCCAAAACCCGATTATCAACGCGCCTGCGGTGTCGATTTGGAAGGCTGCCGATGCAGCCAAGGAAAAAGAAGCCGCCGCCAAGGCGCCGGCCTCTGAAACCAAGCCTGCCGAGCCAAACGCCACTGAAGGCGTGAAGGTCACCATTTCCGGTGCGGGGATGGGCATGGCCTCGGCTGAGAAATCCTCCAATAGCGATATTGATGAGAGCAGCCTGAGCGACAGCGCCAAGCAGCTGTTGAAAATGATCCGCGAGCTGAGAAAGCAGCTGGCCGAAAAGATGGCTGAGCTCTCTACCGCCATGTCCGACACGTCCATGAGCCCGGAGGCGCGCCAGGCCAAAGTGGCAGGCTTGCAGGGCGAAGTGGCGGCCATTCAGGCCGGCTTGATGACAGCCCAGACGCAATTGGCCAAAGTCCTGAAAGACGAGCCGCCTCAGGCTCAGATGGAAGCCATGAGCCTGATGGCGAAGTAACACGCGATCAGATAACCCGGGAGAAGCGTTGCCGATTCTGGTGCTCGAGGTAAGCATCGAACACCATGCACACCGAGCGCACCAGCAGGCGTCCAGCCGGCAATACGCGGATGCCTTGGGGGTCAAGTTCGATCAGCCCGTCCTCGGCCATCGCCTCCAACTGTGGCCACAGCTCATCGAAGTAACCACGAAAATCGATGTTGAAAGCCTGTTCGATTTTTTCGAATGCCAGGCTGAAATTGCAGATCAACTGCTGAATCACTTCCCGCCGTAACCGATCATCCGTGGTGCACAACAGCCCTCGGCTGGTAGCCAGTTGCGCGCCGGCCAGAGCGTTCTGGTAGTGGTTCAGGTCACTGCTGTTCTGGCAGTACAGGTCGCCAATCTGGCTGATCGCCGACACCCCAAGCCCGATCAAGTCGCAATGCCCGTGGGTGGTGTAGCCCTGAAAGTTGCGTTGCAGCCTGCCTTCCTCCTGAGCGACGGCCAGTTCGTCATCCGGCAGTGCAAAGTGGTCCATGCCGATGTAGCGGTAGCCGGCCTGGGTCAACTGCTCGATGGTGGTTTGCAGCATCAGCAGCTTTTCGGCCGGGGAGGGCAGGTCATCAGTATCGATCCGCCGCTGGGGCATGAAACGCTCCGGCAAGTGTGCGTAGTTGAACACCGAGAGGCGATCCGGTTGCAGGCTGATTACTTCTTCCACGGTGCGTGCGAAATTCAGCGGCGTTTGTTTGGGCAAGCCGTAGATCAGGTCGATATTGATCGAACGAAACTGCAGGGTGCGTGCTGCGTCGATCACTGCGCGGGTTTCTTCCAGGCTTTGCAGGCGGTTCACCGCACGCTGCACTTCAGGATCGAGGTCCTGCACGCCGATGCTGACGCGGTTGAAACCCAGCTCACGCAGCAGGCCCATGGTCGCCCAGTCGGCTTCTCGTGGGTCGATTTCGATCCCGTAGTCGCCGGAATCATCGTCCAGCAGGTTGAAGTGCTGGCGCAGCCGGCCCATGACCTGACGCAGCTCGTCATGGCTGAGAAAGGTCGGGGTGCCACCGCCAAAATGCAGTTGCTCCACCGGCTGCCTGGGGTCGAGGTGGCAGGCCACCAACTGGATTTCCTGCTCCAGGCGTTGCAGATAGGCGTGAGCCCGGCCGCGGTCCTTGGTAATGACCTTGTTGCAGGCGCAGTAGTAGCAAATATTCGCGCAGAACGGCACATGCACATACAGCGACAATGGCCGTGCGGCCTTGCGACTGTCGCGCAGGGCGTGAAGCAGGTCGAAGGTGCCGACCTGGCTGTCGAATTGTACGGCGGTGGGGTACGAGGTGTAGCGCGGCCCCGCCAGGTCGTAGCGGTGAATCAGATCAGTGTCCCAACGAATGGCGTCGAGCATGCGGGCGTTCCCCCGGATAGGCTAGTGGGCCGAGTCTAGGGGCTGGGTGGGCAGGCCATCTTGATTTGCATCAACGGGGAGCGGCGCTATGCCACATGGCCTTTTAATGGCCCATTAGCCAGTGCTGGTGCGGGCCGGGTAGCGTCCACAGGCCAAATACAATCACCAGCACGCCACCGGTCATGCGCACGCTTCGTTTGCGCAATAGCGCGGTGACACGCTCGGCCGCCAGCCCAGTGGCCAGCAGCACCGGCCAGGTGCCGAGGCCGAAGGCGAGCATCAGCACTGCACTGTCCAGTGCGTTGCCCTGGCTGGCCGCCCACAGCAGGGTGCTGTAGACCAACCCGCACGGCAGCCAGCCCCACAGCGCGCCCAGCAGTAATGCCCGGGGCAGGCTGGACACCGGCAGCAAACGGTTGGCAAACGGCTGGATATGGCGCCACAGGCCGCGCCCGAGGCTTTCGATACGGGTCAGGCCGCTCCACCAGCCGGCCAGGTACAAGCCCATGCAGATCAGCAACAGCCCGGCGAGGATGCGCATGAACATCGCCGCCGGGCTATTGGCCACGGCCCAGCCCGCCAGGCCGATCAACAGGCCGGCGGTGGCATAGCTGAGGATGCGTCCGAGGTTATAGGCCAGCAGCAGGCGAAAGCGGCGACTGCGTTGTTCCTTGGGAATCGCCAGGGTCAGCGCGCCCATCAGGCCGCCGCACATGCCCAGGCAATGGCCGCCGCCCAGCAGGCCGAGGATCACCGCCGAGACCAGCAGGGGCGCCAGTTCAAGCATGGGGCGGGTCTTTGGGCTTGGGCGGTTGCTCAGGGCCATTGGCTTCGTCGACGGCGGCCAGGTGATTCGGGTCCTGGTCGTCGAACAGCACGCTGTGGGCCGGGCCATCGAGGTCGTCGTACTGGCCGCTGTCCACCGCCCAGAAGAAGATGTAAATGGCGATGGCCACGATCAACAGCGCCGCCGGGATCATCACGTAAAGAGCTGGCATCTGCACTCCATGCCCGCGCGGCTCAAGCCGGCAGCGGACGGGTTACGGGGGCGGCGTTCGCGGCTGGCGTGCTCGGCATGCGAGTCAGGCGCAGGGCGTTGAGCACCACGGTCAACGAACTGAGGGACATGCCAATCGCCGCCCAGATCGGGGTGATCCAGCCGAGGGCGGCAAACGGCAACATCAGGCCATTGTACAGCCCGGCCCACAGCAGGTTTTCAATGATTACCCGACGGGTGCGCCGGGCCAGGGTAAAGGCTTGTACCAGGGCGTCGAGGCGGTTCGACAGCAGTACCGCGTCGGCACTGGTCTTGGCCAGGTCGGTGGCCGAGCCCATGGCCACGCTGATATCGGCGGCGGCCAGCACCGGCACGTCGTTGACGCCGTCACCGAGCATCAGCACCTTGCGGCCTTCCTTGTGCAACTGTTGCAGCATTTGCAGCTTGTCGTCTGGGCGCAGGCCGCCGTGGGCTTTATCGATGCCCAGCTCAAGGGCGACGCTGGCGACCATTGGCGAGCTGTCGCCGGACAGCAGCAAGGTGCGCCAGCCGCGGGCCTTGCAGGCGGCGAGCAGGGCGGGGGCGTCGCTGCGCAGGCGATCATCCAGAACAAACCAGGCGAGTGCGCCGTCGGCGTCCCCCAGCAGCAACCATTGCCCGGCTTCCTTTGGCGAGGCGGGAAGAGCGCAGCCGCTCAATTCGCAGACAAAACCCGGCTGGCCAATGCGCAACCGGCGTTTACCGACAATGCCTTCCAGCCCCAGTCCCGGCATGCTGAGCACTTCATCCGCCGCCAGTGGTGCGCGGCCGAATGCGCGGGCAATCGGGTGTTCAGAACGTTGCTCCAGCGCGGCAGCAAGGCTCAGGCATTCGTCGCTGCCCAGCACACCCAGCGCACGGATGGCGCGCAAGGCCAGGCGGCCTTCGGTGAGGGTGCCGGTCTTGTCGAAAATCACTGTGTCGATCTGGTTCAGGCCTTCCAGCACGTGGCCCCGGGTCAACAGCAGGCCGAGTTTGTGCAGGGTGCCGGTGGCTGCCGTCAGGGCGGTTGGCGTCGCCAGGGACAGGGCACAAGGGCACGTTGCAACCAGCATCGCCAAGACAATCCAGAACGCCCGTGACGAGTCCAGCTCCCACCACACCAGACCGATCACAGCAGCGGCGATCAACGAACACAACAGGAACCATTGGGCGGCGCGGTCGGCGATTTCCGCCAGCCGGGGTTTTTCCGCCTGGGCCCGCTCCAGCAGGCGCACGATGGCCGACAGGCGCGTGTCGTGGCCCAGGGCGCGGACTTCGACGGTCAGCGCGCCTTCGACGTTGAGGGTGCCGGCGGTAACCGCATCGCCGACCTGGCGCGGCTGCGGCAGGTACTCGCCGGTCAGCAGGGATTCGTCGATGCTCGACTGGCCGTCGAGGATGATGCCGTCTGCCGGCAGCACCGCGCCCGGATGCACCAACACCCGGTCGCCCAAGGCCAGTTCGCTGAGCAGGATCCGTTCACTTTGCCCATCGGCACTCATGCGCAGGCACGAAGCCGGCAACAGGTTCACCAACTGCGCGGTCGCCGCGGCCGTACGTTCCCGGGCGCGGCGCTCCAGGTAGCGTCCGGCCAGCAGGAACAGGGCAAACATGCCGACTGCATCGAAATACAGCTCGCCGGTGCCGGTGATGGCAGTCCAGATCCCGGCCAGGTACGCACCGCCGATCGCCAGCGACACTGAGACATCCATGGTCAGGTGGCGGGTACGCAGGTCACGCATCGCGCCTTTGAAGAAGGGCGCGCAGCTGTAGAACACGATTGGTGTTGTAAGAAACATCGCGACCCAGCGCAGGATCACGTGCAGCTCGGGGCTCAGGTCGATATTGAATTCCGGCCAGGTGGCCATCGTTGCCATCATTGCCTGGAACCACAACAGCCCGGCCACGCCCAATTGACGCAACGCCAGACGGTTTTCGCTGGCCAGTTGTTCGGCGGCGCGGTCGGCTTGGTACGGGTGGGCGGCGTAGCCGATGTGGCGCAACTCGCCGAGCAGTTGGCTCAGTGGCAGTTGCCCATCGGCCCAACGCACGTGCAGGCGGTGGTTGGACAGGTTCAGCCGCGCCTCGGCCACGGCCGGCAGGTTGCGCAGGTGTTTTTCGATCAGCCAGCCACAGGCAGCGCAACTGATGCCCTCCATCAACAGCGTGGCTTCCGACAGATCACCGTCGTGGCGCACGAAGGGCTTTTGCACATCCGCACGGTCATACAGCGCCAGCTCGTCCACCAGTTGCACCGGCAGCGCCTCGGGGTTGGCCGAGGCTTCGCTGCGGTGCTGGTAATAGCTTTCCAGGCCACCGGCGACAATCGCCTCAGCCACCGCCTGGCAGCCCGGGCAACACAGCTCGCGGGACTCGCCGAGAATCACGGCGGTGAACCGGCTGCCGGGCGGCACGGGCAGGGCGCAGTGGTAGCAAGGAATTGGGGTGGTCATGGCTCAGTTCCGATGATCGTTCCCACGCTCTGCGTGGGAACGCTTCGCTGGACGCTCCGCGTCCGCTCTTGTGACGCGGAGCGTCACGGGATGCATTCCCACGCAGAACGTAGGAACGATCAAACAGGTGCCGCTCTATTTTTTCAGGTCTTCAGCACCCTGCAGCGGCTCGTCGCCCAGCAGCAAGTCCTTGTCATGGCTGACCTGTTCTTCTTCAAACATGCGCCAGGTCCTGTCGCCTTCCACACCCAGCAATTCGACGAAGCGGCGGCCTTCGACCTTGTCGGTCACCTGGCCGATGTAGCGGCCAGGCTCGCTGTCGCTGCGGGTCAGGATGATCTTGCGATCCTTCTCCGGCTGGGTCGGCGAAATCAGGTTCAGTTCCAGCGTGCCGGGCCCGCTGTTGCCGGTCAGGTGCAACTCGACTTCGCCGGTCAACTCATCCAAGTGCACCTTGGCACGCAGTTGCAGGGTCTGGGCCAGTAGCTCGCGGTCCAGTGAGCGGTTGATGCCTTTGCCGGCCTCGTAGTAGTTGTCGTTGACCAGGTTGTCGGGGTTGTTCACCGCGATGGTCACCATGGACAAGGTCAACGTCACCGAGCAGGCCAGGATCCCAATGATGATCCAGGGCCAGAGGTGCTTGTACCAGGGGCTTGCGGCAGTTGCTGCGGGCATTGTTCTGCTCTCTTGTTTAGCGAATTTGTGGGCCGATGAATCGGCTCTTGGCTTCAATGTGGACGCTGTCGTCATCGGCATCCTTGAGGATGAATTTCACCTCGTTGGTGCTCGACGGCAGTTGTTCCGGTGCGCTCGACAGCTCCACCGGCATGCTGAAGATCTCCCCGGCAGCCACCTTGATCTCGCGCCGGCCTTGCAGCTTGAGGTCCGGCAGGCCTGCGGCTTCCAGCACGTAAGTGTGGTCGCGCTGGTCCTTGTTCATGATCTTCAGGCTGTAGACGTTTTCGATCCGGCCTTCGGCGTTTTCGCGGTACAGCACTCGGTCCTTGCTGACGTCGAAACCCACCAGAGAACGCATGAAGAATGCGCCTGCCAACAAGCCCATCATCGCCAGCAGCACCAGGGCATAACCGATCAGGCGCGGGCGCAGTTTATGGGTTTTCTGCCCCGACAGGTTGTGCTCGGTGGTGTAGCTGATCAGCCCGCGCGGATACTCCATCTTGTCCATGATGTTGTCGCAGGCGTCGATGCAGGCCGCGCAGCCGATGCATTCGATCTGCAGGCCGTCACGGATGTCGATGCCGGTGGGGCACACCTGCACGCACATCGTGCAGTCGATGCAATCCCCCAGGCCCTCGGCCTTGTAGTCGATACCTTTTTTGCGCGGGCCACGGGTTTCGCCACGGCGTGGGTCGTAGGACACGATCAGGGTGTCCTTGTCGAACATCACGCTCTGGAAACGCGCGTATGGGCACATGTAGATGCACACTTGCTCGCGCAGCCAACCGGCGTTGCCGTAGGTGGCGAGAGTGAAGAAACCTACCCAGAAATACGACCAGCCATCGGCCTGGCCGGTGAAGAAGTCGAACACCAGTTCCCTGATCGGCGAGAAGTAGCCGACGAAGGTCATGCCGGTGACAAAGCCGATGACCAGCCACAGGCTGTGCTTACTGAATTTGCGCAGGAACTTGTTGGCGCTCATCGGCGCCTTGTCCAGTTTGATGCGCTGGTTGCGGTCGCCTTCGGTGACTTTTTCGCACCACATGAAGATCCAGGTCCACACGCTTTGCGGGCAGGTGTAGCCACACCAGACGCGGCCGGCATACACGGTGATGAAGAACAGGCCAAACGCCGCGACGATCAGAATGCCCGACAGCAGGATGAAATCCTGGGGCCAGAAGGTCGCGCCAAAAATAAAGAACTTACGCTCCGGCAGGTTCCACCACACGGCCTGGTGGCCACCCCAGTTCAGCCACACGGTGCCGAAGTAGAGCAGGAACAAACCGGCGCCACCGAGCATCCGCAAATTGCGGAACAAACCGGTGAAGGCGCGGGTGTAGATTTTCTCCCGCGATGCGTAGAGATCGACGGTGTTGCTTGAATTTTTGGCAGGCGGGGTAACGTCATGTACCGGAATCTGGTTGCTCATCATTGCATCCCACGGCAGTGGAGATTTGCCTCGGCCAGTACGTGCCAACCGGGGTCAAAATAGGGGTGTTGCAGTGGCCTAATGATACGCCCCTGATACCCTTCGACGGGTGCGACCTTTGGTCGCGTTGGGGGAAATCAATTGATGGTGTACGTGATCTGGATCAATTGACTTGTGAAGTATGGACGGTTTTTGCAGCCTTACCGGTCATTCGTCCCAGGGATTGATCAGCGCGACGCCGCTGGATTGAAAGTCACTGATGTTGCGGGTGACCACTGTCAGACCATGAACCAGCGCGGTCGCAGCGATCAGCGAGTCACTTTCGTTTGCTTGGTCTGGCACATGCAAGCTGGCACAGCGCAGGGCAACGGCTGCATCAATCGGCAGGATTCTGGCATCAAACGCCGGCATTACATGGCGCTTGAGCCATGTGCGCAAAACCTTCCCCTGAGCGGGATCACGCCGCTCCATGCGCAGGACCCCTGTTTCCAGTTCCTTCAAGGTAATGGCTGAAATATACATCCGTGGTGCGATGACACTTTTGGCCCAGGCGACCACCTTGGCATCGGCCTGGGGTTTGCGCAGTTCAGAAATGACATTGGTGTCGAGTAGATACATCAAGAGAAGTCCACGGGTCGATGAATGATCACGGCGCGCTCGGTTTCGAACTCGATATCTGCCGCTTCTGGCATCACCAACAGGTCAACGATGTCGGCATTGAGGCCTGTCAGTTTTTGGTAGTCCTCAATGCTTAGCAGTACATGGGCAGGCTTGCCCCGGTCAGTGATAAAAACCGGGCCTTGGCGGGCGGCTTTTTTGGCACCGCTTGTGTCTTGATTGAATTCACGGCTGGAGATGGTGGTGATGGTCATGGGGGCTAGCCTCCTCATGGGGTACGAATGTAGATACGTTACTACTGCGGGTTTTCTTGATCAACCTCAAATGTAGATACGTTGCTAGGTAGCGCCGGATTTTTTGGATTGAAATCAAAACGGCCCCGCCAACTTTCGCTGGCGGGGCCGTTTTTTATTACCGTTTTGCCTTACTCGGCGTCCGCCGGCTTGTCCCCATGGGACAGGCTGTAAACATACGCCGCCAGCAAGTGCACCTTGTCGTTCCCCTGCAACTGCTCTTGCGCAGGCATCTGGCCCTGACGGCCATAACGGATGGTCTGCTGCAGTTGCGCGAAGCTCGAACCGTAGATGAACGCGCCCGGGTGTGTCAGGTCAGGTGCGCCCATGGCGGGAGTACCTTTCCCGGCGGGACCGTGGCACGCCACGCAGTTGGCGGCGAAGAGTTTCTCGCCGTTGGCCACGTCTGCCTTGGCGCCTTCCGGCAGTTTGCGGCCATCCAGGTTGGTCACCACAAAGCCGGCCACGTCGGCCACGCCTTGCTCGCCAATGACTTCGGCCCAGGCCGGCATCACCGCGTGACGGCCCTTCATGATGGTTTCCTTGATGGTGGCCGGCTCACCGCCCCAGCGCCAGTCGGCGTCGGTCAGGTTGGGGAAGCCGTACGCGCCCTTGGCATCGGAACCGTGGCACACCGAGCAGTTGGAGGCGAACAGGCGGCCACCCATCTTCAAGGCTTGCGGGTCCTTGGCCACTTCTTCAATCGGCATGGCAGCGAACTTGGCGAAGATCGGCCCGAACCGGGCGTCCGACTTGGCCATTTCCTTTTCCCATTCGTGCACGCCGGTCCAGCCGGTCTGACCGTTGGCGAAGGGGGTTTGCTTGTCGTTGTCGAGGTAGTTGTAGCCCGGCAGCAGGCCTTTCCAGTTGCCCAGGCCGGGGTACAGCGCCAGGTAACCGAGGGCGAAGATGATGGTGCCGACGAACAGCATGAACCACCATTTTGGCAGCGGGTTGTCGTACTCCTCGATACCGTCGAACGAGTGGCCAACGGTTTCATCGGTTTGCTCGGCGCGCTGGCCCTTGCGGGTCGACAGCAGCAGCCAGGTCAGGGCGAAAATGGTACCCAGACTGAGGACTGTGACGTACAGACTCCAGAACGTAGTCATTCTTTGTTACTCCTAGACGCTTCTACGACGTGCTTGATGGCTTCGGGATCATCCGCGAAGGGCAGCAACGTCGCGTCTTCAAACTCCGACTTGCGCTTGGGGCTGAACACCCACAAGGCCAGGCCGATAAAGGCCACCATCACGACAACGGTGCCCAGGCCTCGAATCATCCCGATATCCATCTCGATCACCGTTTGCTTTTGATGATGGTGCCAAGGCCTTGCAAGTAGGCCACCAGTGCGTCCATTTCGGTCTTGCCCTTCACGGCAGCTGCCGCGCCGGCGATGTCTTCGTCGGTGTAAGGCACGCCGAGGGTGCGCAAGACTTCCATCTTCTTGGCGGTGTCCTTGCCGTCGAGTTTGTTTTCGACCAGGAACGGGTACGCCGGCATTTTCGACTCGGGCACGACGTTGCGCGGGTTGTACAAGTGCGCACGCTGCCAGTCATCGGAGTAACGACCGCCGACCCGGGCCAGGTCCGGGCCAGTGCGCTTGGAGCCCCACAGGAACGGGTGGTCCCATACGCTTTCACCGGCTACCGAGTAGTGGCCGTAGCGTTCGGTTTCGGCGCGAAACGGACGGATCATCTGCGAGTGGCAGCCGACACAGCCGTTGGCGATGTAGACGTCGCGGCCTTCCAGCTCAAGGGCGGTGCGCGGCTTCATGCCTTCTACCGGCTTGTTGGTCACGTCCTGGAAAAACAGCGGAACGATCTGGGTCAGGCCGCCGATACTCACGGCGATGACCATGAAGAAGGCCAGCAGGCCGATATTCTTCTCGACTACTTCATGCTTCATCAGTGAGCTCCCACAACGGCGATCTGGGTGGCGGCTTCGGCTTCTTTAGGGTCGGAGGCACGCACGGTGCGCCAGACGTTGTAGGCCATGAAGAACATGCCGCTGGCAAAGATCGCACCGCCGAGGGCGCGCACGATGTAACCCGGATGGCTGGCTTGCAGCCCTTCGACGAAGGAGTAAGTAAGGGTGCCGTCGTCGTTGATCGCACGCCACATCAGGCCCTGGGTGATGCCGTTGACCCACATCGAGGCGATGTAGAGCACGGTACCGATGGTGGCCAGCCAGAAGTGTGTGTTGATCAGGCTGACGCTGTGCATCTGCGCACGGCCGAACAGTTTCGGGATCATGTGGTACAGCGCACCGATGGAGATCATCGCTACCCAACCGAGAGCGCCGGCGTGTACGTGGCCGATGGTCCAGTCGGTGTAGTGGGACAGCGAGTTGACGGTCTTGATGGCCATCATCGGGCCTTCGAAGGTCGACATGCCGTAGAACGCCAGGGATACCACGAGGAACCGCAGGATCGGGTCGGTGCGCAATTTATGCCAGGCGCCCGACAGGGTCATCATGCCGTTGATCATGCCGCCCCAGCTTGGGGCCAGCAGGATAATCGACATCGCCATGCCCAGGGACTGTGCCCAGTCCGGCAACGCGGTGTAGTGCAGGTGGTGCGGACCGGCCCAGATGTACAGGGTGATCAGCGCCCAGAAGTGCACGATGGACAGGCGATAGGAGTAGATCGGACGCTCGGCCTGTTTCGGCACGAAGTAGTACATCATCCCCAGGAAACCGGTGGTGAGGAAGAAGCCTACGGCGTTGTGGCCGTACCACCACTGGATCATCGCGTCCGTCGCACCGGCGTAGGCCGAGTAGGACTTGAAGAAGCTCACCGGCAAAGACGCGTGGTTGACGATGTGCAGCATCGCCGTTACCAGGATAAACGCCCCGTAGAACCAATTGCCGACGTAGATGTGCTTGGTCTTGCGCTTGACGATGGTGCCGAAGAACACCACCGCGTAGGTCACCCAGACAATCGCCAGCAAAATGGCGATCGGCCATTCCAGCTCGGCGTATTCCTTGGTGGTGGTGTAGCCCAGCGGCAGGGTGATGATCGCGCCAACGATGACCGCTTGCCAGCCCCAGAAGGTAAAGGCAGCCAATGCATCGGAAATCAGTCGCGTTTGGCAGGTTCGCTGCACGACGTAGTAAGAAGTGGCAAACAGTGCACATCCACCGAAGGCGAAAATCACCAGGTTGGTGTGCAGCGGGCGCAGGCGTCCAAACGTCGTCCATGGCAGGCCAAAATTCAACTCTGGCCAAACCAGTTGCGAGGCGATGAAGACACCGAGCCCCATGCCAAGGATCCCCCAGACCACCGTCATGATGGCGAACTGGCGGACTACCTTATAGTTATAAGCAGTCGGACTGATTGCTGTGCTCATTCTAAGGTTCCACGGTTTAGGTTTTTTTATAGGGTGAAAATCGGTCGCAAGTATGGAGAAAGCAAGATTCCATTGCAACGCAAGGTGACCTGCGTCAATGCGTTCCAAACCAGATTCTGCGCCCTTTCCATGTTTGGCGTAAGGACAAAATTCAGGGTTAAAAGTTGACGACTTGGACAGGATTTTAAACGGGTCGAAGGTACTTGTAACTGAGTGTGTGTAAACAAGCAGCTCGGGTGACGAGTGGTCAGTGGCACGACAGCCGGTAAGTACCAGCCTTTGCGCCTGTCATCGAGCAGAAATGTTTCAACCCATCGAGTGCAAGTCGGCCGTCGACCGGCCAATGCCAGTCCACTGTGCAAACAAGCGTAGACCCGAATGGCAGGAGGGGAAAGTCGCTGATCGGAAGGGTGCGACAATGGGTCGCAAAAAAGCCGCGCCTGAATCAGGCGCGGCTTTTGGGTAGTGCGCGATTACTCGGGTTGGCTGTCAGGCGTTGCGCCATCGGCGTTATGGGACAGGCTGTAGACGTAGGCCGCGAGCAAATGCACCTTGTCATTGCCTTGCAGCACTTCCTGCGCGGGCATCTGGCCTTGGCGGCCGTGGCGAATGGTCTGCTGCAACTGCGCCAGGCTGGTGCCGTAGATAAAGCCGCTTGGCTGCGTCAGGTTCGGTGCGCCCATGGCTTCCACACCATGGCCTTGCGGGCCGTGGCAGGCGACACAGGTGGTGCTGAACGCCACCTGGCCCGCTGCGACATCCGCCGTGCTGTCGGCCGGCAACGGCAGGCCCGCCAGTTCATGGCGCACGTAGGCCGCGACGTTTTTCACACCGTCTTCACCCAGCACTTCACCCCAGGCCGGCATCGCTGCATGACGGCCATTCATGATGGTCATCTTGATTGCGTCCGCCGAGCCGCCCCAGCGCCAGATGTTGTCTGCCAGGTTCGGGAAGCCATAGGCGCCCTTGGCGTCCGAGCCGTGGCACACCGCGCAGTTGGAGGCAAACAGGCGGCCGCCCATTTTCAGCGCTTGCGGGTCCTTGGCGACTTCTTCCACGGGCATGGCCGCGAATTTGGCGAAGATCGGCCCGAACTTGGCGTCGGCCTTGGCCATCTCCTTGTCCCATTCCTTGGTCTGGGTCCAGCCGTCTTCATAGCCCGGCAACACGCCTTTCCAGTTGCCCAGGCCCGGGTAGAGGATCAGGTAGCCGACGGCAAACACCAGGGTGCCGGCGAACAGCATGAACCACCATTGCGGCAGCGGGTTGTCGTACTCCTCGATCCCGTCGAAGGCGTGGCCCATGGTCTGGTCCACGCTGCCCTTGGTCTCGCCCTTGCGGGTGCCGATCAACAGCCAGGTCAGGCCGATCAGGCTGCCGAGGGTCAGTACACAGATCCATGTACTCCAGAAGGTAGTCATGGCCGGTTGCTCCTTGTTGCAGGCTCTTCTTGAGCGTCGGGGGTTGGCGGTAGCGGTTCATCGGCAAACGGCAGCAGGCAGGCTTCGGCGAACTCCGAATTGCGCCGGGAGTTGAACACCCACAGCGACAAGCCGATGAAGGCGATGGCCACGACCAGCGTGCCAAGCCCGCGGATGGTTCCAGCATCGAAATCAAATCCCATGGCTCACCTCTTGCTCTTGATGGCAGTGCCGAGCACTTGCAGGTACGAAACCAGCGCGTCCATCTCGGTCTTGCCCTTGAGGGAGGCCACGGCGCCGGCGATGTCATCGTCGGTGTACGGCACGCCGAGGGTGCGCATCACTTTGAGCTTGGTCTCGGTGTGGCTGCTGTCCACCGCAGCGGTGACCAGCCATGGATATGCCGGCATCTTCGATTCCGGCACCACGTTGCGCGGGTTGTACAAGTGCGCGCGGTGCCAGTCGTCCGAGTAGCGCGCGCCGACGCGGGCCAGGTCCGGCCCGGTGCGCTTGGAGCCCCAAAGGAACGGGTGATCCCACACGCTTTCACCGGCCACCGAGTAGTGGCCGTAGCGCTCGGTTTCGGCACGGAACGGGCGGATCATCTGCGAGTGGCACTGTACGCAACCTTCGCGGATGTAGATGTCGCGGCCTTCCAGTTGCAGCGCGGTGTAGGGCTTCATGCCTTCCACCGGCTTGTTGGTCACATCCTGGAAGAACAGCGGCACGATCTGGGTCAGGCCGCCGATGCTCACGGCGAGCACCATCAGCAGCATCAACAGGCCGACGTTCTTTTCAATGGTTTCGTGTTTCATCATCGACTCCTCAGGCCATCTGCGCGGCGTTGATCACTTCGGCAGGCTGCGCCGAACGCACGGTGCGCCACGTGTTGTAAGCCATCAGGAACATGCCGCTGAGGAAGACCGCCCCGCCCACCAGCCGCACGATGAAGCCTGGGTGGCTGGCCACCAGGGTTTCGACGAAGGAGTAGGTCAAGGTGCCGTCTTCGTTGACCGCACGCCACATCAGGCCCTGGGCAATGCCGTTGACCCACATCGAAGCGATGTAGAGCACGGTGCCGATGGTGGCCAGCCAGAAGTGCGCGTTGATCAGGCCGACGCTGTACATCTGCTCGCGACCGAAGATTTTCGGGATCATGTGGTACAGCGCGCCGATGGAAATCATCGCTACCCAACCGAGGGCGCCGGCGTGAACATGGCCGATGGTCCAGTCGGTGTAGTGGGAGAGGGCGTTGACCGTCTTGATGGCCATCATCGGCCCTTCGAAAGTCGACATGCCGTAGAACGCGAGAGACACGACAAGGAAGCGCAGGATCGGGTCGCTGCGCAACTTATGCCAGGCGCCCGACAAGGTCATCATGCCGTTGATCATCCCGCCCCAGCTTGGCGCCAGCAGCACCAGCGACATCACCATGCCCAGGGACTGTGCCCAGTCCGGCAACGCGGTGTAGTGCAAGTGGTGAGGGCCGGCCCAGATGTACAGGGTGATCAGTGCCCAGAAGTGCACGATGGACAGGCGATAGGAATACACCGGACGTTCGGCCTGTTTCGGCACGAAGTAGTACATCATCCCCAGGAAGCCGGCGGTGAGGAAAAAGCCTACCGCGTTATGCCCATACCACCACTGCACCATGGCATCCGTCGCACCGCCGTACAGCGAGTAGGACTTGGTCAGACTGACCGGGATTTCCAGGTTGTTGACGATATGCAGAATGGCCACGGTGATGATGAACGCACCGAAGAACCAGTTACCGACGTAGATGTGCTTGGTGTTGCGCTTGGCCACCGTGCCGAAGAACACGATGGCGTAGGCCACCCAGACGATGGTGATCAGGATGTCGATCGGCCATTCCAGCTCGGCGTATTCCTTGGAGCTGGTGTAGCCCAGCGGCAAGGTGATCGCGGCCAGCACAATGACCAGTTGCCAGCCCCAGAAGCAGAACTGCGCGATCTTGGGTGCGAACAGCTGGGTCTGGCAGGTGCGTTGCACCGAGTAGAAGGAGCTGGCAAACAGCGCGCAACCGCCGAAGGCAAAGATCACCGCGTTGGTGTGCAGCGGGCGCAAACGGCCGAAACTGGTCCAGGGCAAATTGAAGTTGAGTTCGGGCCATACCAACTGGGCAGCGAGAAAAACCCCGAGCCCCATGCCGACGATGCCCCACACCACCGTCATAATGGCGAATTGGCGGACCACCTTGTAGTTATACGCGGTACTTAAAGTAGTGTTCATGGTTCCCCATCCACGGTTCAACCCAAGCAAATGCGGCACTTGGGCTGGAGTTATAGGCAGACTAAAAAGCGAGGCAAGCATGGGCAAAGAGCACAAGGCCAGTATTGACGGGGATCAATGGGCGCAGTGTGTGCGGGAACGCGGCTGGTTGTGGGATGTCGCCACAGGGTCTATCGCGCGTACGCCCGCGACGTTGATCCTGGCCCACGGCGCGGGTGCGCCGATGGACTCGGGATTCATGAATGACATGGCTGCACGCCTTGCCGGGCATGGCGTGAACGTGTTGCGCTTCGAGTTTCCCTACATGGCCCAGCGCCGTGTGGACGGCGGCAAACGCCCACCCAATCCAGCCCCGAAACTGCTGGAATGCTGGCGTGAGGTGTATGCCGAGGTGCGACGTCATGTCGCTGGGAAACTGGCGGTTGGCGGCAAGTCCATGGGCGGGCGGATGGCCAGTTTGCTGGCGGATGAACTGGGCGCGGATGCGTTGGTGTGCCTGGGTTATCCGTTTTATGCGGTGGGCAAGCCGGAGAAACCCCGGACCGAGCATCTGGCCGGGCTGAAGACGCCGACGTTGATTGTGCAGGGTGAGCGGGATGCGCTTGGCAATCGGGCGGCGGTGGAGGGGTATGTGTTGTCGGCGAGCATCGAAGTGATGTGGTTGGTAGCGGGGGATCATGATTTGAAGCCGTTGAAGGCTTCGGGGTTTAGTCATGAGCAGCATTTGGAGGCTGCGGCGGTGAGGGTGGCCGGGTTTCTCGGCGCCTGATAGGACCCTTTCGCGAGCAAGCCCGCTCCCACATTTGAAATGCATTCCAAATGTGGGAGCGGGCTTGCTCGCGAAAGCGATTTACCGGTTAAACCGCTCTACCAGCGAATACTGAGTATTGGCGGTATGCGTCAGCTCTTCACTCAACTGCGCCGAGTTCAACGCCTGTTCCGATGTCTGGTCCGCCAACAGCGCAATGGTGCTGATATTACGGCTGATCTCTTCCGCTACCGAGCTCTGCTCCTCGGTCGCCGCCGCAATCTGCGCTGTCATGTCGGTGATGTGCGCCACCGCTTCACTGATCCCGATCAGCGCCTGGTCCGCTTCCATCACCCGTGCCACACCTTCCTCGGCCTGGCGATGCCCGGCGTCCATGGTCTGTACGGCGGCATTGGCGGTCTGTTGCAGCTTGGCGATCAGCGCGTGAATCTGCCCGGTGGACTCGCTGGTACGCTGGGCCAGTTGCCGCACTTCGTCGGCCACCACTGCGAAGCCCCGGCCCATCTCGCCGGCACGGGCCGCTTCGATGGCCGCGTTCAGCGCCAGCAGGTTGGTCTGGTCGGCGATGCCTTTGATCACATCCACCACGCCGCCGATCTCATCGCTGTCTTTGGCCAGTTGAGTCACGGTCACGCCGGTTTCGCCCACGGCCACCGACAGGCGCTGAATCGCCTCGCGGGTTTCGCCGGCGATATCACGGCCACGCCCGGTCAGGCGATTGGCTTCCTGGGTGGCATCGGCGGTGCGTTGTACGTGGCTGGCGACTTCCTGGGTCGTCGCGGCCATTTGATTGACCGCCGTGGCCACCTGTTCGGTCTCCACGCGCTGACGCTCAAGCCCGCTGGAGCTGTTATGCGCCAGGGTATTGGACTGCGCCGCCTGAGAGTTGAGGTGTTCAGCCGTGTCCTGCAAACGGGTAAGACACGTCTTCAGGCGCGCCTCCTGGCTGAGGATCGACATCTCCAGGCGCGCCTGGGCGCCGCGGCTGTCGGTGTACATCTGCGCAATCAGCGGGTCGGACGTGGTCTGCTCGGCCAGGCGCAGCAAACGCTTGAGCCCGCGCTGTTGCCAGCTCAGGCCCAACAGGCCCAGCGGCACCGACAGCGCGGCGGCCAAGGCAAAGCCCCAGTGGGAGTCGAGCCACACGCCGATCAGGAAGCTCAGTTGGCTGATCAGGATAAACGGCAGCCAGTCCTGCAACACCGGCAACCACTTGTCACTGCTCGGAATCGCCGACTTGCCCTGGTTGATACGCTGGTAAAGCGCTTCGGCACGGCGGATCTGCTCGGCGGTGGGCTTGACCCGCACCGACTCGTAGCCGATCACCTGATTGCCGTCGAAGACCGGTGTCACATAGGCGTTGACCCAATAGTGATCACCGCTCTTGCAGCGGTTCTTGACGATGCCCATCCATGGCAAGCCTTGTTTGAGCGTCGACCACATGTGTGCGAACACTGCCGCCGGAACATCCGGATGACGAACCAGGTTGTGCGGGGCACGCATCAGTTCATCATGGGAAAACCCACTGATCTCGACGAAGGCGTCGTTGCAGTAGGTGATCACGCCTTTGGCATCCGTGGTGGAGATCAACCGTTGCTGAGCGGGGAAGGTACGTTCGCGCTGGGTAACGGGTTGGTTATTACGCATGAGTTTTCAATCCGCAAGGCTTTGATGGGTTGTCGGCCGTTACGGGGTTTTATTTAACTTAATTTTTGCAACAATCGGCTCAGCCTCAGCCCGCCAGCATCGGATAGGTAAACAACCCGAAATGCAGCAGGTTCAAGCCGAAGTGCGTAACGATTGCCGCGCCCAACCCGCCAAAGCGATACGCCAGGCCGTAGCCTACGCCTGCGATGGTCGCCAGCAACGTCCACTGCCAGCCGGCACCCAGGTGCACCAGCCCGAACAGCAGGGCCGCCAACAGCAGCGCGAGATTTTCACCATAGGGCAACTGCTTGAAGCGCCGGCTCAGGCCGCCCTGGATATACCCACGAAACAGCGCTTCCTCCACCAGGGTTACCAGCAGCAGGTTGTTCAACACCCACAGCCACGCCTGTTCCGGCCACTTCGGCGCCCAACTGATGACGCCCAGCAACGCAGCACCGCCCAGTGCGGCAATCGCCGTCAGGGTCAATGCCAGTGCCGTGGCATAGATCGACAGGCGCAATGACCGGCGCGCAACAATCCACGGGCAAGCCAGCAGCAGCCAGAAGCCGATCAGTGGTTTGTCCTGGTTCAGGTACATCGAAAAAGGTACGGCGTCGGCGGTAAAGCGCTGCGGGGCGATCCCGCGACCGTTGTAGAACCCCGGCAGCCAATGCATCGCCAGCCCCAGCGCCAGCACGATAAACAGGCCGTGGCCGAGATAGCGCACCCAAGGATTTCGCTGCTGGCGCACGGCAAACCCGGCCAGCAGCAACATGGCGACGGACAACGCCGCCATCAAACCCAGTTGCCCGTAGCTCAAGGCGAGTACATAGCCGATGGAAAGAAGCGCCAGGTACAGCCATGGCAGAGCAAGCATGGGGAATCCTTGTGACTATCGAAATCTGAGGGCGGCAGTATAACGAGCGTCACCGACGGTAAAAATGAAAACACCGCCTGGGGAGGCGGTGTTTTGTGTAGCGCGTGTCAGTTACGAGGCAATCAGCTGCCGCAACACGTAGTGCAGGATCCCGCCGGCCTTGAAGTACTCGACCTCATTCAGCGTATCGATACGGCACAGCACTTCGACCTTCTCGCTGCTGCCGTCTTCACGGGTGATCACCAGCGTCAGGTTCATGCGTGGCTCGATCTCGGCATGGGTCAGCCCGAGGATGTCGATCTTCTCCTTGCCGGTCAGTTTGAGTGCCTTGCGGTTCTGGTCCAGCTTGAACTGCAGCGGCAGCACGCCCATGCCCACCAGGTTGGAGCGGTGGATCCGCTCGAAGCTCTCGGCGATCACCGCCTTGACCCCCAGCAGGTTGGTGCCCTTGGCGGCCCAGTCGCGGCTTGAGCCGGTGCCATATTCCTGGCCGGCGATCACCACCAGTGGGGTGCCCGAGGCCTGGTATTTCATGGCGGCATCGTAGATCGGCATTTTCTCGCCGGTCGGGATGTAGATCGTGTTGCCGCCTTCCTCACCGCCGAGCATTTCGTTGCGGATGCGGATGTTGGCGAAGGTGCCGCGCATCATCACTTCATGGTTGCCGCGACGTGAGCCGTAGGAGTTGAAGTCCCGCGGTTCGACACCTTGCTCGCGCAGGTATTTGCCGGCCGGGCTGTCGGTCTTGATGTTACCGGCGGGGGAGATGTGGTCGGTGGTCACCGAGTCCCCCAGCAATGCCAGCACGTTGGCGCCCTTGACGTCTTCGATCACCGGCAGCGGGCCGCCAATGTCGTCGAAGAAGGGTGGATGCTGAATGTAGGTGGAATCCTTCTGCCACACGTAAGTAGCGGCCTGTGGCACTTCAATGGCCTGCCACTGTTCGTCGCCGGCAAACACCTCGGCGTATTCCTTGTGGAACATCCCGGTGCTGACTTGGGCGACGGCGTCGGCGATTTCCTTGCTGCTGGGCCAGATGTCCCGCAGGTACACCGGTTTCCCGTCCGAGCCGGTGCCCAGCGGTTCGCTGCTGATGTCCATACGCACCGTGCCGGCCAAGGCGTAGGCCACCACGAGGGGCGGGGAGGCCAGCCAGTTGGTTTTCACCAGCGGGTGCACCCGGCCTTCGAAGTTACGGTTGCCCGAAAGCACCGAAGCTACGGCCAGGTCGGCTTTCTGGATGGCTTTTTCGATCGGCTCGGGCAGCGGCCCCGAGTTGCCGATACAGGTGGTGCAGCCATAACCCACCAGGGCGAAGCCCAGCTTGTCGAGGTATTGGGTCAGCCCCGCCGCTTTGTAGTAGTCGGTGACCACCTTGGAGCCGGGTGCCAGGGACGTTTTCACCCATGGCTTGCTCTTCAATCCTTTCTCCACGGCCTTTTTCGCCACCAGGCCCGCCGCCATCATCACGCTCGGGTTGGAGGTGTTGGTGCAGGAGGTAATCGCCGCGATCACCACCGCGCCGTTTTTCAGGCGATAGGTCTGGCCTTCGAAGTCGTAGTCGGCTTCACCGATCAGGTCGGCGTTGCCCACCGCAACACCGCCACCGCCTTCACTTTCCAGGCGGCCTTCTTCCTTGTTGGTGGGTTTGAATTGCAGGTCGAGGAAGTCGCTGAAGGCCTGGCTGACGTTCGGCAGGGAAACACGGTCTTGCGGGCGTTTCGGGCCGGCCAGGCTGGCTTCGACGCTGCCCATGTCCAGCGCCAGGCTGTCAGTGAAAATTGGCTCCTGACCGGCGTTGCGCCACAGGCCCTGGGCCTTGGTGTACGCCTCTACCAGTTTGACGGTTTCGGTAGGACGGCCCGACAGGCGCAGGTAGTCCAAAGTCACTTCGTCCACTGGGAAGAAGCCGCAGGTGGCGCCGTATTCCGGTGCCATGTTGGCAATGGTCGCACGGTCGGCCAGTGGCAGGTCGGCCAAACCGTCGCCATAGAATTCGACGAATTTCCCGACCACACCCTTTTTACGCAGCATCTGGGTGACGGTCAGCACCAGGTCGGTGGCGGTGATGCCTTCTTTCAGTTTGCCGGTGAGCTTGAAGCCGATCACTTCCGGGATCAGCATCGACACCGGCTGGCCGAGCATCGCGGCTTCCGCTTCGATCCCGCCCACGCCCCAGCCCAGTACGCCGAGGCCGTTGATCATGGTGGTGTGGGAGTCGGTGCCTACTAATGTGTCGGGGAAGGCGTAGGTGCGGCCGTCTTCATCTTTGGTCCAGACGGTGCGGCCGAGGTATTCCAGGTTGACCTGGTGGCAGATGCCGGTGCCCGGTGGCACTACGCTGAAGTTGTCGAAGGCGCTCTGGCCCCAGCGCAGGAAGGCGTAGCGTTCGCCGTTGCGCTGCATTTCGATATCGACGTTTTCTTGAAAGGCGCCGGTGGTGGCGAACTTGTCGACCATCACCGAGTGGTCGATCACCAAATCCACCGGTGACAGCGGGTTGATGCGCTGCGGGTCACCGCCGGCCTTGGCCACCGCGGCGCGCATGGCAGCCAGGTCGACCACCGCGGGCACGCCGGTAAAGTCCTGCATCAGCACACGGGCGGGGCGGTATTGAATCTCGCGGTCGGAGCGGCGCTCCTTGAGCCAGGCGGCAATGGCCTTGAGGTCGGCGCCGGTGACGGTCTTTTCGTCTTCCCAGCGCAGCAGGTTTTCCAGCAGCACCTTGAGGGACATCGGCAGTTTGTCCAGGTCACCCAGGCTCTTGGCGGCTTCGGGCAGGCTGAAGTAGTGATAGGTCTTGTCGTCAATCTGTAAGGTTTTAAGGGTTCTCAGGCTATCAAGGGATGACATTACATGACTCCTTATGGTCCGCACGGCTACGGACCTGACGGGACGAACAGAGCTTCTAAATTAGCCCTGTTTTAAGTAGCTGGCTAATTACTGGACTCTATGGACAAGTCCAAGGTTCCGAACTCGGCTATCATGCGCGCGTTTTCATGACAGGCATTGCGCTATAGCAAGCCCGTGATCCAGGAGAGTTGATGAACACCCTTTTTATGCACTGCCGCCCGGGTTTTGAAGGCGAAGTCTGTTCCGAGATCGCGGAACACGCCGCTCGCCTGAACGTTTCGGGCTATGCCAAGGCCAAGACCGGCAGCGCCTGCGCCGAATTTGTCTGCACCGAAGAAGATGGCGCCCAGCGCCTGATGCGCGGCCAACGCTTTGCCGAGCTGATCTTCCCAAGGCAGTGGGCGCGTGGAGTGTTCATCGATTTGCCGGAAACCGACCGCATCAGCGTGATCCTCGCGCACCTGCGGGATTTCCCGGTGTGCGGCAGCCTGTGGCTGGAAATGGTCGACACCAACGATGGCAAGGAACTCTCGAACTTCTGCAAGAAATTCGAAGTGCACCTGCGCAAGGCACTCATGGCTGCCGGCAAACTGGTGGAAGACGCCAGCAAGCCGCGTCTGTTGCTGACCTTCAAGAGTGGCCGTGAAGTGTTCATGGGCCTGGCCGAGTCGAACAACTCGGCGATGTGGCCGATGGGCATTCCACGCCTG
The DNA here is from genome assembly GCF_034044025.1 of Pseudomonas sp. SED1. Taxonomy (NCBI): domain Bacteria; kingdom Pseudomonadati; phylum Pseudomonadota; class Gammaproteobacteria; order Pseudomonadales; family Pseudomonadaceae; genus Pseudomonas; species Pseudomonas sp. SED1. The sequence goes on along the minus strand of NZ_JAXCIS010000072.1, from coordinate 11,135 downwards.
AAATTCCCGCGGGACGCGCCAAGCCGTTCGACCTTGAAGCTGGAGGAGGCCTGGCACCACTTTATCCCCCGTGATCAGTGGGACGAGCGCCTGCACAGCGACATGACCGGCGTCGACCTCGGCGCCGCGCCTGGCGGCTGGACCTGGCAGTTGGTCAACCGTGGCATGCTGGTGACCGCCATCGACAACGGCCCGATGGCCGAAAGCCTGATGGATACCGGCCTGGTGCAGCACTTGATGGCCGACGGCTTCATCTACACCCCCAAGCAGCCGGTGGACTGGATGGTGTGCGACATCGTCGAGAAACCGGCGCGTAACGCGGCCCTGCTGGAAACCTGGATCGGCGAGGGGCATTGCCGCGAGGCGGTGGTTAACCTGAAGTTGCCGATGAAGCAGCGTTATGCCGAAGTGAAGCGCCTGCTTGAACGCATCGCGGAAGGCTTCAAGGAGCGGGGCATTCGGGTGGAGATTGGCTGCAAGCAGCTGTACCACGACCGTGAAGAAGTGACCTGCCATCTGCGTCGGCTGGATGTAAAGAAGCCGAAGGCCCGGTAACCGAGCGAGCTCGCGAAAACCTTGAGGGCGCCGCTGCCTACCTGGCGCCCCGCATTACCGCTAAAATGCCGGCCTGTTTAGGAGTAAACCATGAGCCTGACCCCTGATTTACCCGTCGACGCCACCCTCGACGCCACCGGCCTCAACTGCCCCGAACCGGTGATGATGCTGCACCAGCACATCCGTGACCTGGCGCCTGGCGGCTTGCTCAAGGTGATCGCGACCGATCCGTCGACCCGTCGCGATATCCCCAAGTTCTGCGTGTTTCTCGACCATGAGCTGGTGGACCAACAGGAACAGGCTGGCACCTACCTGTACTGGATCCGCAAGAAGTCCCTGTAGGAGCGAGCTTGCTCGCGAAGGTCGTTAACGATAACGCGGGTTGCCAGGCTTAACGCGGCGCTCCAGGTTTTTTCGCGAGCAAGCTCGCTCCTACAGTTTTTTTTCGTGGCGAATCCGCTTGCGTGCACTGCGCACCAGGCGGATTACCAGCATCGCCGCCGCACAGCTCAGGCCCACGATCAGCCCCTGCCACAAACCACTCGGGCCGCGCGCCTGGCCCAGCCACTCGGTCAGCCCCAGCGCGTAGCCCACCGGCAAGCCCACACCCCAATACGCAAACAGCGTCAGCACCATGGTCACCCGTGTGTCCTGGTAACCGCGCAACGCGCCGGCGGCCGTGACCTGGATCGCGTCCGAGAACTGAAACAACGCCGCAAACACAATCAGCATCGCCGCCACGTGGATCACCAGCGGGTCCTGGGTGTAGATGGTGGCGATCTGTTCGCGAAACAGCAGCATCAGGCTGCAGGACAGGCAGGCATACACCAGCGCCGTGCCCATCCCAACACCTGCCGCGAAGCGCGCTTCACGGGGTTCGCCGCGGCCGAGGGCCTGGCCGACGCGCACGGTGACCGCCATGCTCAGGGAGTAGGGAATCATGAACACCAGCGAGCTGAAGTTCAGCGCGATCTGGTGCCCGGCTACCACGGTGGCGCCGAGGCTGCCGATCAGCAGCGCGATCACCGCAAAGATGCTCGACTCGGCAAACACCGCGATCCCGATCGGCAAGCCAATGCTCAGCACGCGCTTGATCACCGACCATTGCGGCCAGTCAAAGCGCTTGAACAGCTCGCTGCTCTGATACACCGGCGCCCAGCGGGTCCAGGCGGCCAGGCCGAGCATCATTACCCACATCACGATCGCCGTGGCCCAGCCACAACCAATACCGCCCATGGCCGGCACGCCGAAGTGGCCGTAGATAAACACATAGTTCAGCGGAATATTCAGCGCCAGCCCGCACAGGCCCATGACCATGCTCGGCCGCGTTCGGCCCAGGCCGTCGCTGAAACACCGCAATACGTAATACAGCGCAATGGCCGGCATGCCCGAGGCGATGCCGTGCAGGTAGCCCATGCACGGCTTGATCAGCTCGGGATCGACCTTCATCAAATGCAGGATCGGTTCGGCGCTGATCAGCAACAGCAGCGCGGTAATCCCCACCACCAGGGCCAGCCACATCGACTGGCGCACCAGCGGGCCGATTTCGCCGTGGGTGCCGGCGCCAAAGCGCTGGGCGACTTTCGGCGTGGTGGCCAGCAGCGTGCCGGTCATCAGCAGGTACACCGGGATCCAGATGGAGTTGCCCAAGGCGACCGCCGCCAGGTCCCGGGAGCTGACACGCCCGGCCATGACCGCATCGACAAAACCCATGGCCGTGGTCGCCAGTTGCCCGATCATGATCGGCAAGGCCAGGGCCAGCAGGTTGCGTACTTCAAGGCTGATGCGGGCGGGGCGGGAGAGGGCGGTGGTGGCAGTGTTCACGTACAGATGTCCGATAAGGGGAAGCGCAGGACGGCGCATTCTACGCCTTGACGTGTTGGTCAGGAAAAAACCTGTGTTGTGGATTTGTAAACACATCCCAGCGCAAATGTTGCTTTTTGTGGCGATGGAGCTTGCTGTGGCGAGGGAGCTTGCTCCCGCTGGGCTGCGCAGCAGCCCCAGAACGGGCAACCGATGTGTACCTGAAAAAACACGGCGCTTCATTCGGGAGCGCTCCGCACTCCAGCGGGAGCAAGCTCCCTCGCCACGAGGAAAACCGCTGTACACTGCTGATCCGCGAAAGGAGCCTGCCATGCTGATTGTTGCCGACGAAAATATCCCGCTGCTCGATGCATTCTTCGAAGGATTCGGCGAGATTCGCCGGGTTCCAGGCCGGTCCATCGACCGCGCGACTATCGAACAGGCCGATGTGCTGCTGGTGCGTTCGGTGACCAACGTCACCCGTGCCTTGCTCGAAGGCACGCCGGTGCGGTTTGTCGGCACCTGCACCATCGGCACTGATCACCTCGACCTTGATTATTTCCAGCGCGCCGGCATCCAGTGGTCCAGCGCTCCTGGCTGCAACGCCCGTGGCGTGGTCGACTATGTGCTGGGCAGCCTGCTGACCCTCGCCGAGATCGAAGGCGCCGACCTGGCCCAACGCACCTACGGCGTGGTGGGCGCCGGTGAAGTCGGCGGGCGCCTGGTCAAGGTGCTCAAGGCGCTGGGCTGGAAGGTGCTGGTGTGCGACCCGCCCCGGCAGATCGCCGAGGACGGTGACTACGTCAGCCTGGAGCAGATTGTCGAGCAATGCGATGTGATCAGCCTGCACACGCCGCTGAACAAATCCGGCAACGGTTCTACCTGGCACTTGTTCGATCGCGAGCGCCTCAACCAGCTCAAGCCCGGCGCCTGGCTGATCAACGCCAGCCGCGGCCCGGTGGTGGACAATGCCGCCCTCAGGGACGTGCTGCTGGAGCGCGAAGACTTGCAGGCGGTGCTGGATGTGTGGGAAGGCGAGCCTCAGGTGGACGTCGACCTGGCCGACTTGTGTGTGCTGGCCACCCCGCATATCGCCGGCTACAGCCTGGACGGCAGGCAGCGCGGCACGGCGCAGATCTACCAGGCGCTGTGCCGGTATCTTGGCCAGGAGGCGACCATTCAACTCAGCGACTTGCTGCCGGAACCGTGGTTGGCCGAGGTCACCCTCAACGCCAATACCGACCCGGCCTGGGCGCTGGCGGCCCTGTGCCGTGGGGTGTACGACCCGCGCCGTGATGACGCGGATTTTCGCCGCAGCCTGGTAGGCACCGTGGACGAGCAGCGCAAGGCGTTTGACCAACTGCGCAAGCACTACCCGCCGCGGCGTGAGATTGAGGGTTTGAAGGTGCGAATCAACGGCGACTCTGCGGCCTTGTCTAACATCGTGGCGGCATTGGGCGCGCGGGCATTCTGAGGGCATAAAAAACCCGGCCATCAAGGCCGGGTTTAAAAGAGCGTGGGCGATTCAGCCTCGCTTGGCAGGCTTGACCAATTTCTGTTCCAGTTCGGCGCAGGCGCTCTGGATCATCTCTTCGGTGATTTGCACTTCGCGGCCTTGGGCGTCGATATACGAGCAAGGCAACTGCTGCGGTTGGCGGATCACTTCAATTTTGGCGTTGCTGCTGTTTTGCAAGGACATGGCCCGTCTCCTCATCAGGTTGTGTACCTACTTTAAAATCACCGCGTGACCGCGTTGTTACAACTCCTTGCGCGGTCAGCAGATCGAATGCCTAGTCCAGCAGAAACCGATACAAATTTCCAGCCGGGCCTTAGACCGATAGCCTCTAGGGCCTGGGTTCGGTAAGCATAATTAACCTGACTCATTGTGATTCGCTCAAGTTCCCCCCATGTAGCTATGTAGGTTCCCGTCTCCCACCCTCAGGTGAAACCCTCCATGCTCTCAGCCCGTCAACGCCGCGCGATTCGCCTGGCCAGCCGCTTCGTCGCTCCTTACCGCTGGCAGGCCCTGGGGGCCTTGTTGGCGTTGATCGTCACCGCCGGCATCACCTTGTCCATGGGGCAGGGTATTCGCCTGCTGGTAGACCAGGGCTTCATGACCCAGTCGCCGCACCTGCTCAACCAGTCCATCGGCCTGTTCATGATTCTGGTGCTGGGCCTCGCGGTGGGCACCTTTGCGCGGTTTTACCTGGTGTCGTGGATCGGCGAGCGGGTGGTGGCAGACATCCGGCGGCAGGTGTTCAACCATTTGATCTACCTGCACCCGGGCTTCTATGAAAACAACCGCAGTTCGGAAATCCAGTCGCGCCTGACCACCGACACTACCTTGCTGCAATCGGTGATCGGCTCCTCGCTTTCACTGTTCCTGCGCAACGCCCTGATGGTGATCGGCGGGATCGTGCTGTTGTTTGTCACCAACCCCAAGCTCACCAGCATCGTGGTAATAGCGCTGCCACTGGTACTGGCGCCGATCTTGATCTTCGGCCGCCGGGTACGCAGCCTGTCGCGCCAAAGCCAGGACCGGATCGCCGATGTCGGCAGCTACGTGTCCGAGACCCTCGGCCAGATCAAGACCGTGCAGGCCTACAACCACCAGGTGCAGGACGAGCAGCGCTTCGCGGTGACGGTGGAAGAGGCGTTCACCACCGCACGCAAGCGTATCCTGCAGCGTTCGTGGCTGATTACTCTGGTGATCATGCTGGTGCTGGGCGCCGTGGGCGTGATGCTTTGGGTGGGCGGCATGGACGTGATCGGTGGGCGTATTTCCGGCGGTGAGCTGGCCGCGTTCGTGTTCTACAGCCTGATCGTCGGCAGTGCCGTCGGCACCTTGAGTGAAGTGTTGGGCGAATTGCAGCGAGCGGCCGGCGCGGCAGAGCGGATTGGCGAATTGCTACAATCGAGCAATGAGATCAAGGCGCCCGAGGCAAACGTGATCAAGCTGCCGGAGCGGGTCAGCGGCCGCCTGGAAATCCAGGATCTGCGCTTCTCCTATCCGTCGCGCCCGGATCGTTTTGCTATCGACGGCTTGAGCCTGAGCATCAATGCCGGTGAAACCCTGGCGCTGGTCGGCCCGTCGGGCGCGGGCAAATCGACGATTTTCGATCTGTTGCTGCGTTTCTACGATCCTCAGCAAGGCCGGATCCTGCTTGAAGGTCAGCCACTGACCGAACTGGACCCGCTGGACCTGCGCCGCTGTTTCGCCCTGGTGTCCCAGAGCCCGGCGCTGTTCTTCGGCACTGTCGAAGAGAACATCCGCTACGGCAATCCGTCGGCCACCTCTGCCCAGGTCGAAGAAGCGGCGCGCATCGCCCATGCCCATGATTTTATCCTGCAAATGCCCGACGGCTACCAGACCCACCTGGGCGATGGCGGCATGGGCCTTTCCGGCGGCCAGCGTCAACGCCTGGCCATCGCCCGGGCGCTGCTGGTGGACGCACCGATCCTGCTGCTGGACGAAGCCACCAGCGCACTGGATGCCCAGAGCGAACACCTGATCCAGCAAGCGCTGCCACAGTTGATGGAAGGGCGCACCACGCTGGTAATTGCCCACCGGTTGGCCACCGTGAAGAACGCCGACCGGATTGCCGTGATTGACCAGGGGAAGCTGGTGGCGGTGGGGACGCATCAGCAGTTGATCGCCAGCAATCCGCTGTATGCACGGCTGGCGGCGTTGCAGTTCAGTGATGGTACTGAAGTTGATTGAGGCAGTGAGGCTGTGGTGCGACCGTTCCTTAGGGCATTATGTTGGCTTTCGTTACAGACTTGGATGAGGAAATGAGCCGCTATCAACCTCCGCTGACCCTGACTGCCAAGATGTTGAGTCTGGTTGCTGATATCAGTGAGCAGATTGGTCAGCTTTCAGCTGGCGACGACAGCCGGCAGACCCCGCAATTGAGGCGTGGCAACCGGATTCGTACGATTCAGGCTTCGTTGGCCATCGAGAACAACACCCTGAGTGTCGAACAGGTGACCGCTGTGCTGGAAGGCAAGCGTGTGTTGGGCTTGCCCCGGGAGATTCAGGAAGTACGCAACGCTTTTTCCGCTTACGAGGCTATGCCGCAGTGGGCACCGGGCGAACGTGCGGACCTGCTGCGTGCCCATAAGTTATTGATGTATGGCTTGATCGACGATGCGGGTCGGTTTCGTCAGGCGGGCGTAGGGATCTATCGGGGCGAACAGTTGGTGCACATGGCGCCGCCGGCGAGCCGTGTTACGCATTTGGTTGATGATTTGCTGAAGTGGCAGTCCGCCTCTGACTGGCATCCACTGATCGTTAGCTGCGTCTTTCACTATGAATTCGAGTTTATCCATCCTTTTGCCGATGGAAACGGGCGTATGGGCCGCTTATGGCAAACCCTGATTCTCAGTCAGTGGCGCCCGGTGCTGGCTTACTTGCCGGTAGAGGCGGTGATTCGCGAGCAGCAGGATGCTTATTACGCCGCATTGTCGGCGGCGGACAAGCAGGCAGAGGCAACGCCCTTTGTCGAGTTCATGCTGCAAGCCTTGAACCTTGCGCTGGCAGAAGCGGTGCAAAGCGAGTCCCCGGCAGCGCCATAAAAAATGCCCGCATCTCTCAATGCGGGCATTTTTTTTCAGCTTCAAGCTTGCTGCATGCAGCTGCTCCCCTTACTGATCATCAAAATACCGCTCATGCCAATCCACCAGCGGCTGTGGTGCATTGAGCTTCTGCCCGTAGATCACCGAATAAGACAGCACGTTCTGCACATACTGACGGGTTTCGTCGAACGGGATGCTTTCCACCCACACATCGAAACTCAGGTGATCGGCGCCGCGCAACCATTGGCGTACGCGGCCTGGGCCGGCGTTGTAGGCGGCAGTGGCGAGCACGCGGTTGCCGTTGAACTGGGCATGAACCTGGCTTAGGTAAGCTGCGCCGAGCTGGATGTTCTTGTCCGGGTCGAGCACCTGCTGTTGCGAGGCCAGCGGGATGCTGAACTTGCGTGCGGTCTCTTTGGCGGTGCCGGGCATCAGTTGCATCAGGCCGGTGGCGCCGACGCCGGAACGCGCATCGTCCATAAAGGCGCTTTCCTGGCGGGTGATTGCAAACACCCAGCTTGAATGCACGCCGCGGACTTTGGCTTCACGCACCAGGGTGTCGCGGTGGGCCATCGGGAAGCGGATGTCCAGGTCGTCCCAGTACTGGGCCTGGCTGATGGTGCGGATCGCCGGGAAGTACCACTTCATGTCGTAGGCCAGCTTGGCCTGGGCGACCATTTCGTCACGGTTGAAGTGCCGGCTGACGTGGTACCACTCGCGACGGCCATCAACGATCTGGCCGCGGGCGTAGAACTCCAGGGCGCGGCGTACGCCCGGGGTGTTACGCACTTTGTTCATCAGCGCCTGGCTCATCACCAGCGGCTTGTTGTTCAGTTGGTACGGGGACTGGGAGCGGTCCGCGGCCAGGAAGCCGTAGAAGTCTCGTTCCTTGGCCAGGCCCTTGTACATCACCAGGGCTTGCGGGTTCTTCGGCTCTGCCAGTTCCAGGCTGCGGGCCTGCCAGTAGCGCCAGCGGTTGGTGGTAGCCAAATCCTGGGGCAGCTTGCGGGTCAACTGGTAGGCGTCTTCCCAGCGCGCCAGGCGCAGCAGCAGGCGCAGGCGCCATTCGGAGACGGTGTTGTCCCGCAGTTCCGGGTCGTATTTGGTCATCACGTCGAGGGCGCGCGGGTCGTAGCGGCGCGCCAGGGTCAGGCCGATTTCCCGGGCGATCGACACTTTTTCGTCACGAGAGAAGTGCATGCTGCTGGCATAACCGTCGAGCAGGGCCATGGCCTTGTCCGGGTCCTGGCGTGCCAGGCGGCGAAGGCCCAGGCCGACGGCGTCGGACATGGCCTCGTTGGCTGGCAGGAAGCGCGACGGGTCGCTGAGCATGTCGGGCTTCTGCGCCACGTCCACCATCAGGCGGCCTTGGGCGCCGAGGGTCGGCAGGGTTTTCACCAGGCTGTTGGCCAGCGGGTAGTTGCGGGCTTCGGCGGCGAGTTTGGCGCGGTCCCAGATCTTCTGTTCGGTGAGTTGGCCGTCGGCGGCCCACTGGCCAAAGGTTGCATCACAGGCAGCAGGCTGGGATTTACCGGTCAGCCACAGCTTCTCGGTGGTTTTATAACCTTCGGCTTTTTGATTATGGGTCAGCTGGAACTGGCCGTGCAGGCAGTCCAGTTCGACAAAATTGAGTTTGGCGTCGTAGTACTTTTCAAAGGTTTGCCAGTCGCCACGGTCGGCCAGCCAGCGCAACCAGCGCAGCTTCATCCAGTTGGCCTGGGGCAGGTCGCCGTTCTTGGCGAGGAATTGTTCGATTTCCTCGTTGCTGGCGGTTTTCAGGCGCGCGGTCAGTTCGTCGTAAGCGAGGTACGGCGTCAACGGGTAGTCGGCCAGGGCCTGGCTGTATTGGAAATACGGGCCGCTGTCGCCTTTGGCGAGGGCTCGTTTGGCTTCATCGTAATATTGACGTTGGGTGGTGAGGTCCACGGCCTGGGCAGATTGAACGGCGGTGGCAGAAAGAAGCAGACAAGATAAAAAGCTGAAAAGGCGACTGCGCATGAGACGTCCGTGCAGAGGAATCTGGACTAGTGCCGACGTCGCCGACACTGATTGCCCCTAGCTTAGCCTTTTGGCTGCAACCGGTGAAAGCTTTGCCGGTCGCTTCGTTCAAGTTCATCTGAAATGTCCGACAGAACATGTCAGCGACGAAAATGCCGGCCGCCTCGAGCCCTAAGTCAGGTAGAATGCGCGCCCAGTTTTTGGAGAAGCGTATGACCCTGCTCAAATTCAGCGATGTGTCCCTTGCTTTCGGCGCTATGCCGTTGTTGGACAAGGTGTCCTGGCAGATCGCCCGTGGTGAGCGGGTGTGCATCATCGGCCGCAACGGCACCGGCAAGTCCAGCATGATGAAGCTGGTAAAAGGCGACCAGAAGTCCGACGAAGGCTCTGTATGGCGCGCGCCGGGCCTCAAGATCGGCGAATTGCCGCAAGAATTGCCGGTGGCCGACGGACGGACAGTATTCGACGTGGTTGCCGAAGGCCTGGATGGCGTGGGCGCACTGCTCGCCGAATACCATCACCTGGCACAGAACTGCGTCACCGAAGAAGACCTGGACAAGCTGATGCACGTCCAGCAAGACCTTGAAGCCCGTGACGGCTGGCGCTTGCAGCAATTGGTCGACAGCACGTTGAGCCGCCTGCAACTGCCGGCCGACAAGACCCTCGCCGAATTGTCCGGCGGCTGGCGTCGCCGCGTCCTGCTGGCCCAGGCGCTGGTTTCCGAACCAGACCTGCTACTGCTCGACGAACCGACCAACCACCTGGACATCGGCGCAATCGCCTGGCTGGAAGAAGCCCTCAAGGATTTCCAGGGCGCCGTGCTGTTCATCACGCACGACCGTTCCTTCCTGCAAAACCTCGCCACGCGCATCCTCGAACTGGATCGCGGCGGCCTGATCGACTGGAACGGCGACTACGCCAGCTTCCTGGTGCACAAGGAAGCCAGCCTGGCTGCCGAAGACACCGCCAACGCGTTGTTTGACAAGAAACTGGCCCAGGAAGAAGTCTGGATCCGCCAGGGCATCAAGGCGCGTCGCACCCGTAACGAAGGTCGCGTGCGCGCCCTCAAGGCCCTGCGTAACGAGCGCAGCGAGCGTCGTGAGCGCACCGGCAAGGCCAACATTCAGCTGGATACCGCCGACAAGTCCGGCAAGCAAGTGATGGTCCTGGAAAATGTGAGCTTCCATCACCCGGACGGCCCGTTCCTGATCAAGGACTTCTCCATGGTCCTGCAGCGCGGCGACCGTATCGGCCTGCTTGGCGCCAACGGTACCGGCAAGACCACCCTGCTCAAGCTGATGCTCAACGGCCTGCAACCGACCAGCGGCACAGTGGAAGAGGGCACTCGCATCGACGTGGCCTACTTCGACCAGTTGCGCCACCAGTTGGACCTGGAAAAAACCGTGATCGACAACGTCGCCGAAGGTCGCGACTTTATCGACATCGACGGCCAGAGCCGCCACGTGTTGAGCTACCTGGGCGACTTCCTGTTCAGCCCGCAGCGTGCACGTACGCCGGTTAAAGCCTTGTCTGGTGGTGAGCGTGCGCGCCTGCTGCTGGCCAAGCTGTTCAGCAAACCAGCCAACCTGCTGGTGCTCGACGAACCGACCAACGACCTCGATGTTGAAACCCTGGAACTGCTGGAAGAGGTCTTGCTGACCTTCAACGGCACCGTGCTGATGGTCAGTCACGACCGGGCATTCCTCGACAACGTGGTCACCAGCACCCTGGTCTTCGAAGGTGAAGGCAAGGTGCGTGAATACGTCGGTGGTTATCAGGACTGGCTGCGTCAGGGCGGTTCGCCGCGCTTGCTGGGCGTGACCGAGAGCAAATCCGGCAAGGCCGACCTGACCTCGGCCGTGGTTGCCCCGGTGGCTGCTGCCGCTCCTGCTCCTGCGCAAGAAGCGCCTGCAGCCAAGAAGAAGCTCAGCTACAAGCTGCAACGTGAGCTGGAAGCGCTGCCGGGCGATATCGACGCCAAGGAACAGCAGATCGCTGCCGTTGAAGCTGAAATGGCTGACGCGGGTTTCTATCTGCGTCCTGCTGCAGAAACTGCCAAGGTGATTGCATCCCTCGAGCAGTTGAACAGCGAGCTGGAAGCCTTGGTTGAGCGCTGGGCCGAGCTGGATGCCTGAGTGATTCAAGCGCAATAAAAAACCCGGCGCTCATTTGTATGAGCACCGGGTTTTTTGTATGAAACGCGG
>NZ_JAXCIS010000071.1:0-8520 GCF_034044025.1 Pseudomonas sp. SED1 | reverse complement strand
ACCTGTGAGAGGCGCGTTACAGGGCCTTGATCACCTGGTCCACATTGCCTTCCAGCTCTGCCACCGGGTCTGGGCCATCGGTGCCCAGCACCAACAACTTCGCCCCGCCCGCCGTGACAGCTGCCTGCACTGCATCGCTTGGCTGACGATGATGCAACACCACGGCTACCTCATTTTCCTTCAAGCTTGCAGTCAGTTGTTGCAACGCCTCGGGTGTCCACTCGGTATCGGCCCGCGCATCGGTGCTGACCAGTTCCAGATTCAAGCCACTGACGAGGTAACCAAAGTGATCGCTCAGGCTGACCACCGTCAGGTTGTCGGCCTTGGCCAGTCGCGCCTCGCTGTCGGCCGTGAGCTTGAGCAGGCGTTGCTTGAGGCCGGCCAGGTTGGCCTCGATCTGCACCTTGGCCTCGGGTGCCAGGCGGCTCAGGTCGGCGGCCATCACATCGGCCATGCGTCCCATGTTGTTGCTCGCTTGCCACGGCTGGCTGTTCAAACCGTCGATGGCGCCCGGCTGCACGGCAATCCCCGGTAAACCACCGTCCACCGGGCGGGCAGCGTCGACTTCTATGATGCGGATATTGCTGCGCCGGGCCACCGGATACAGCGGGTCATCCGGCCACAACGAGCGCAGGCCGATGGCCGCGTCGGCGTCCAGCGCCAGGGTGTTCAATGCCTGTGCGCCGCGCCCGGTGAAATAGGCGACTTGCCGCGAGCCGGGCAGGTTGGCCGGTGCCGCGCGTTCAAGTTGCACATCGGTGCCTTTGAGCAGCATCTGCGCCAGGCCGTAAGTAATCGGCAGCGCGGCGAGTACTTTCACCGGCTTTAACCCGTGGGCCTTGTTCAGGGCGGCATGGCCGACGCCTTGGTTGGCGGTGATCTGCAAAGGCTTGACGCCGTCGGCAGCGAACGCCGGTGTGGCGATTGCCAGGGCCAGCAGCAGTGGTCGAAAAATCGGGCGCATTATCCAAGATTCCCTTTCAGGCTGGGGACCGTGCCGCGAGCGATGGCGGCGAGGGCGAAGGCAATACCGGCTACCAGAATGATTGCGGCACCGGACGGAATCGGCAGGTCGAAGATGATTGGCAGCAGGATCCCGCACAGGGTGCTGACGGTGGCGATTACCACCGAGATCCAGAAGAACCCTTTGAGCGACTGGCTCAACAGGCGTGCGGCAGCCGCCGGAATCACCAGCAACGCACCCACCAGGATCGCGCCGATGACCTTGACTGCCGCAACGGTGATGAGCGTCACCAGGATCACGAACAGATAATCCAGGGTCTTCACCGCTACCCCGCGCACCGCCGCCAGTTGCGGGTTGAAGCTGGCCAGCATGATGCGGTTGTACAGCGGCAGGGCCAGGGCCATCACCAGTGAGCCGACAATCGCCAGCACCAGCAGGTCATTGCCGTTCACTGTCAGCACCGAGCCGAACAACACGTTTTCAAGGATGTGCACGTTGATTTTGCCCGCCAGAATCAGCAGCAGGCTCGCGCCCAGGGCCAGCGAAACCGACAGGAACACGCCGATCAAGGTATCCGGCGCCAGGCCGGTGCGGTTGCGCAAGTAGTTGAGCAGGATCCCGAACAACAGGCAGTAGCCAAACAGGCTGCCGTAAGGCCCGGTGTAGGGTTCACCCAGCAGAATGCCCACGGCCACGCCGGTCAAGGCAGCATGGCCCACCGCTTCGGAAAAGAATGCAAAGCGCTTGACCACCACCAGGGTGCCCAAACCGCCCAGCACCGGGCCGATCAGCAGCCCGGCCAGCAGCGCGTTGACCACAAACCCATAGGCCAGTGCTTCCGGTAAATACCCGGAAGACGCCCAGCCCTGGACCATCAAGCGAAAGGCTTCGTAGCTCATAAGGCCGGGCTCCGTGGGTGGGTGGAGAACAGGGTCAGCAGGCGGTCCGGGGTCAGCGCCTCCTTGGGCGTAGCGTCGAACAGCACGCGGCGGTTCAGCCCGGTGACGCGGTCAGCCAAGCGGCCGACGGCTTCCAGATCGTGTTCGATCCACAGCACGGTGATCCCGGCCTGGCGCCAGTCGCTCAGCAAGCGCTCGAACACCTGGATACCGGCTTCATCCAGCGCCGACATCGGTTCGTCCAGCACCAGCAATTGCGGCGCCGGGATCAAGCCTTGTGCCAGCAGAACGCGCTGGCGCTCACCGCCAGACAAGGCTCCCATGCGCCGTTTGCGCTTGTCCTGCATGCCGACCCGCTCCAGTGCGTCGCCAATCGCGGCAGCGTAGTGCTTTGACAGCCCGAGAAACGCCGGACGCCGCTGGCACATCGCAGCCATGAGGTCGTCGACAGTCATCGGCAAGCCCCTGTCGAACTCCAGCGCCTGGGGCACGTAGCCGATGGTGCCGGGTGCGCCCGGCCAGTGCAGGCTCAACTGGCCCTGGTGCGGCGTTTGCCCCAGCAGGGTCTTGATCAGCGAGCTTTTTCCGCCGCCGTTGGGCCCCACCAGCGCATGAATACTGCCGGGCTGGACCTGGAAGCTCACCGCGTCGAGGATCACGGTACGGCCCAGGGTCAGTGCCACGTTATTGAAGTCGAGGGTCGGGCCAACGCTGGCCACGCTCAAGTGTTCAGCCGCCGTCATGCCCCGGACTCCTGAATCGCCCGCACCACGGTATTGAGGTTGCCGGTCATTTCCACTTCGTACTTTTCTGCGCTGTAGTCGCCATAGGAGATGTGCGACAGCGGGTACAGTTTCACGCCGGATTCACGCTGGATGGTGTCGACGTAGCTGGACGGGAAGTCCATCTCCGAGAAGATCACTTTCACGTCCAGCTCCCGCAGTTGGTCGATGGTTTTCTTCAACTGGCTGGGGCTCGGTTCGATGCCGTGTGCCGGTTCCACCACGGCAGTGACTTCCAGGCCGAACTCCCGCAGCAGGTAGTCATACGCCGCGTGCACCGTGGCCACCCGCAGGTCGGGGTTGGGTGCGCTGGTGAGTTTGGCCAGGGCGTCGGCGCGCATCTGGCGCAGGCGCTTGCCGTAGGCCCGGGCGTTCTGGGTGTAGGTCTTGGCGTTGTCCGGGTCGAGCTTGCCCAGTTCCCGGGCGATGTTATTCACCTGGGCAATCGAGGCGCTGATGGACAGGAAAGTGTGAGGGTTGACCACCTTGCCGGCACCGCGCGCGGCGTTGCCAGTGGCGGCCAGCAGCGGCACGTTGGCGTTGGCTTCGATCACCGGGATGTCCGGGCGCTCACTGGTGGCGATCATGCGGTCGGCGAAATCGTCATGGCCGACACCATTGAGCACGATCACATCCAGGGTGCCGATGCGCTTGATGTCTTCGGCACGGGGCTCGTAGGCGTGGGGGTTGAAGCCGGCCGGAATCAACGGCACGACTTCAGCTTTGTCCCCGACGATATTGGCCACGTAGCTGTAATAAGGGTGCAGAGTGATGCCGATGCGCAGGCGTTTGGCAGGGTCGGCACTCGCGAATGGGGCCAGCAGCACGGTAATCAGGCCGACCAGCACCAGGCGTAATAATGGAGATGAAATAGACATGGTCTTCTCTCGCTACAGCGTGAATTCAATGACGATGCTGGCGGGTGACACCGGCATCGAATTGCGCGACCACTTGCTGCCATCCCGCGCTGATCAGCGCCTGGTCAGTGAGGTCGGTGGGGGCGGTGAGGTTGGCGCTGCGGTTGAGCCAGATATCCGGCTCGGCACCACGGATGCGCATCAACAACGAACCGCTGAGGTCCGGTGTCTGGCTCAGGCCCAGGTAGCCTGCGTCCAGCAACTGCCAGCGGTGGTCGCCGCGGCTCACCGAGCTGGCGTCCTGGGCGAAGGGCGCAAAACCTTCCTCGGCCAGTTGCTCAGGCGTTGGCAGGGCGCTGTGTTCTTGCTGCAGCAAGTGGATTTCATCCAGGGTCACCCGCAGGTCGGCGTAGATGCCTTGCTCGGCGGCGCTGAGGTCGCGGCGGGCGTCCAGTTGGTGACTGGGCACGGCGGCGATCTCCTGGCTTTCACCGCGCAGGGCCACCACGGTGCCGGCAACGGCGAGGATGATCAGGCACAACAGCAGGACATACAGGGTTTCATGGCCGGCACCGGCAGGGCGCACGACTTGGGTTGTGCGGCTCATTGGGGCTGGATATCCGCTTGGTCGATTTCCACAACGTGGCCGGGGCCCGCATCAAACAACACGTAGAACTCGGCGGACGGTTTCTTGAAGGTCAGCTTCGAGTCTTCACCCAGCTTGCCGGGCACCAGGATGGTTTCGTCATAGCCGATCACATCCAGGGTCACGCCGGGGGCGCCGCTGCCATCGGAGAAACCGCCGGTGCACTGGATCTGCTCGCCGGGGATTTCCTTGCATTCGCACATCGGGTTGTGGGCGAGGGCGACGGTACTGAAACCGGCGCCGAGGATCAGCACGCCACAGGCACGGGCCAATTGCTGCAAGGTCATGGTTTAACTCCTCGTTTTTTCAGCCAGTCGATGGTGGCCGGCGATGCCTGGCTCAAGGGAATGGAGGCCTGGTGCATGGCGCCGTCCCAGCCTTCCATGGTGATCCACACTTCGGCGTCCAGTGGGGTGCGTTCGGGGATCGGCAGCATGGCGCCCATGCGATACGGTGTGCCGAAGAAGATCACCCCGGCGGCCCGCAGGCTGCGAGGCTTGCCGATGCGCAGGTAGGTCGCCTTGACCTGGTCGATGCAGGTGGCACACAGGGCGGCATTGAAGGACTTCATCGGCCCCGCCGGGTCGGGGCGCGGGGCCTCGTTACGCAGTTCGGCGAGCTTCACGCTCCATGGGCCGACCTGCACTTCGCCGATCTCCCGCTCGCCAAGACCGCTGTCACCGCGAAACAGCGCGGCGTCGGCAAAGTACTTGGGCATAAAGCCCAGGGGCACCAGAATCAGCAGGATATTGATGTGGAAGCGCCACTTGAGCCAGAAGGCGCGCAGGGGAGAGGGCGGGTTAATCGTCGTGGCCTTGTTCATCGGTTGCCCTCCGTGGTTTCAGCCTGTCCAAGCGGATTTTCCAGCGGTTGCCGGCGCACCTTGGCGCCACGCTTGAGTGCGTTGAGCGTGGCCAGCGCCGTGCGTTTGCTCCAGATCAGCAGACCGCTCAAGACCATCATGCTCAGTACCAAACCGAAGAAGAACCAGATCATCTTGATCCACAGTCCGCCAAAATCCCCGGTGTGCAGCGGGCGCATGGATTCGGTGACGAACTCCAGGCCGGAGCGGTCGGACAGCAGGTGCGAGGCGGCGATTTCGCCGTTGTAAGGGTTGATTTGCGCGGTTTGGTACATCAGCGGGTACCAGCCCCGGCCACCAATCATCAAATGGCTATAGGCCGTCGCCGGCAGGCTGACGAAACTGGCTTCCAGGCCTGGAATGCGCTGGGTGGCGATGTCGATTGCCTCGTCCAGGGGAATCATCGGCGCACGCACGCCTGGGCTGGACAGGGGCACCTTGTCCCGGGTGATCACCGGGACAATTGGTTCACTGGAAATCGAGATCTGGTTATCGAAGAGAATCGCCTGAATCAGAAACCAGGTGCCGGTTATGGAAATGACTGCAATAAACCAGATCGACCAGATCCCGCTCAATCGGTGAAAGTCACCCCAGAAGATTCGCGCGCCATGGTTGAAACGCAGGGTCGGCTTGAAAAAGCCTTTCCAGAAACGCTTGTAGACCACCAGGCCCGTAATCAGCGAGGCCAGCAGCGGCAAACCCAGCAACGAGACCAGGTACCAGCCCCAACTGAAACCGTTGGTGAACGGCACCAGCCACCAGCCGTGCAGTGCGCGGGTGAATTGTTGGAAGTCGAACGCCGGGGCGATCCCCTGGATCACCCCGGTGTAGGGGTTGACGAACACTTCTACGGTGCGTCCGTCGGGATAGGCCACGTTCGACGTCAGGGCGAAATGCGACTCGTCGGGGCGGCTCAGGGATTTGACGATGGTCTGCGGCTCGGCGCGGTTCATGGCCTCGATGACTTGTTCGTAGCTGAGCAGTTCGGCATCGTCCGACGGCTTGCTGGCGCGGATGTCCGGGTTGGCCAGCCAGACGATCTCCTGGCTGACCACCGCCAGGGTGCCGGTGACGCAGACGATCAGCACAAAGAACCAGATGGGCAATGCCAGCCAGCTGTGCACGAGAAACCAGAGTTTTGAGCGTGACTTCTTCGACATGTGAATAAGGGTCTTGATCGGAGGGAGGCAGTAAAGGCCCGGAAAACGCCGCCCGTAGCTTTTGCTGACGCGAGCGGCTGTATCTAAGTTAAGACGGATGAGAAATGCAAAACCCTAAGGCGGATATGAAAGTAAATGTTTCAGATAGCCATTCATGCAACACGAAACATGTTCCGAGTCATCACCAAGGCGGGATTGATGGGGCGGGGGCGCTGCCTATGATGGAGCCATACCGTTGAGCGAGCCCAATAATGACTTCTGCCAGAACCCTCTACGACAAACACATCGACTCCCACACGGTGTGCCGCCTGGATGACCAGGGCCATGTGCTGCTGTATATCGACCGTCAGGTAATAAATGAATACACCAGCCCGCAAGCCTTCAGCGGCTTGCGCGAGGCAGGCCGTGGCGTATGGCGCCCCGGCACGGCGCTGGCGGTGGTCGACCATGTGAACCCCACCACGCCCAAGCGCATCGCGACCATGCCGGATGCGGGCGGCGCGCGCCAAGTGTCGTATTTGGCGGAAAACTGCCGGGATTTCGGGATTGAGCTGCTGGATATCCTCGACAAGCGCCAAGGCATCGAACATGTGATCGCCCCGGAGCAGGGTTTCATTCTGCCGGGCATGGTGATCGCTGCCGGCGACAGCCACACCACCACTTACGGTGCCTTGGGCGCGTTCGGCTTTGGCATCGGCACCTCGGAAATCGAGCATTTGCTGGCCTCGCAAACCCTGGTCTACAAGCGCCTGAAAAGCCTGCGCGTGACCGTTGACGGCGAACTGGCCCACGGCCTGACTTCCAAAGACGTGATCATGGCGCTGATCGGCAAGATCGGCGCTTCGGGAGCCACCGGCTACGCCATTGAGTTTTGCGGTTCGACCATCGATGCCCTGAGTGTCGAGGCGCGCATGACCATCTGCAATATGGCGGTAGAAGCGGGCGCCCGCGGCGCCTTCATGGCGCCGGATGAAAAAGTGTTCACCTACCTCAAGGGCAAACCCCGCGCGCCGAAGGGCGAGTTGTGGGAGCGCGCCCTGGTGGGCTGGCGCCAACTGCACTCGGATGCCGACGCGTTGTTCGACCTCGAAGTGCAACTGGACGCCACCGGCCTGGAGCCGATGGTCACCTGGGGCACCAGCCCTGACCAGGCCGCGCCCATCGGCGCCCGCGTGCCAGACCCGCAAGACGTCAGCGACCTGATCCTGCGCCAGGACATGCGCCGCGCCCTGAACTACATGGGCCTGGAAGCCGGCATGCCGTTGAGTGAGATCGTCATCAGCCATGCGTTTATCGGCTCCTGCACCAACGCCCGCATCGAAGACCTGCGCGATGCCGCCAGCGTCGTGCGCGGCAAGCACGTAGCCGACCACGTGCGGGCGATGATCGTGCCGGGCTCCACTGAAGTGCGCGACCAGGCTGAAGCTGAAGGCCTTGCTGCGATCTTTATCGAGGCCGGGTTTGAATGGCGCCAGTCCGGGTGCTCGATGTGCCTGGCAATGAACGACGACGTGCTGGAGGCGGGCGACCGCTGCGCCTCCAGCACCAACCGCAACTTCGAAGGCCGCCAGGGCGCGGGTGCGCGCACTCACCTGATGAGCCCGGCCATGGTTGCAGCCGCCGCCATCACCGGCCGCCTGACGGACATTCGCCACTTTGGAGACCGCACATGAGCCTGCAACCTTTCACCCGGATCACCGGCAAGGCCGCGCCGATGCTCGCGGCCAATATCGACACCGACGTGATCATGCCCAAGCAGTTCCTCAAGGGCATCGACCGTAACGGGCTGGATCGCGGGTTGTTCTTTGATTTGCGCTTTTTGGCGTCGGGCGAACCAAATCCGGAGTTTGTGCTGAACCAGTCAGCCTGGCAGGGCGCGAGCTTTATGGTGGTGGGGCCGAATTTTGGCTGTGGTTCCAGCCGGGAGCATGCGGTGTGGGGCTTGAAGCAGATGGGCATTCGCGCGCTGATTGGCAGCAGC
Organism: Pseudomonas sp. SED1; assembly: GCF_034044025.1. NCBI lineage: Bacteria > Pseudomonadati > Pseudomonadota > Gammaproteobacteria > Pseudomonadales > Pseudomonadaceae > Pseudomonas > Pseudomonas sp. SED1. Next base: position 369 of record NZ_JAXCIS010000071.1, on the reverse strand, counting down.
TTTGCGGGGATTTTCTATGACAACTGCCAGCGTAACGGGGTGTTGTTGATCACGTTGGAAGAGGCGGTGTTGCAGCGGTTGGGGCAGATGGTGAGTCAGCCTGAACAGGCGCTGATTAGTGTGGACCTTGAGGCGCAGGAGATTCTTTTGGCGGACGGGCAGGTGATTGGGTTTCAGATTGATACGTTGCGTAAGACTGCGTTGTTGTTGGGGTTGGATGCTATCGGTACGACGTTGCAGCGCAGTGAGCAGATCAAGGTGTTTGAGCGGGGGCATCTGGCGGCCAATCCCTGGCTCGGGTGATGGGCCTGGTGTTGCAGGTTGACTGGTGTGAAATTGCGTACATATCCGTTATTTAGGTAACGGCGG
>NZ_JAXCIS010000070.1:0-6306 GCF_034044025.1 Pseudomonas sp. SED1 | reverse complement strand
CCGGCCGGTAGGCCGCTGTGCTCTGCTTTTGATCTGCTGTTGATCTTGATCTGACTGCCCCATTCAGCCCGAGGCCGAACGCAGGTATTGAGGAGCGGGTAAACCGGCAGGACGCCGGTTTAGCCGCGCCGGGCCATGGATGGCCCGTCGCGGCGGCCCGCGGAGCAATGCCGAAGTGAGGAAACGCCGAGCCTAAGCGAGGCGCCGACAGGCGGGGCAGAGCGTTTTGGTTACTTTTGCGCTTTTCAAAAGTGACCCGCTGTAAGAGCGGAACCATAGGTGGCCGTTACCTAAATAACGGATATACACCCGATCACAGCACCGACAAGGGCAACGGCAACTCATAAGACTTCTTAACCGTCCTGACCACCAAAGTAGACGAATAAGTACGAATCGGAATATCCCGATAAATGTCTAAAAACCGATAGATATAATCAGTGTACTCAGTGGCATCCCGAAACTTCGCCACCATCACAAAATCAAACTCCCCGGTCAGCAAATAACAGTCCTGAATCTCCGGATGACTCGCCAGGATATGCTGCATCTTGCGGTCGATATCATTACTGTCCCTATCAAGCTTAATCAAAAAGAACGCCGTCACCTGAATCCCAAGCTTGCGCTCATCCAGCACGGCCACTTTCGCCTTTATGATCCCGACACTCTCCAGCCGCCTGATACGCCGGTAACAACTGGTCGACGACAGCCCCACACTGTCACTCAACAACTCCAGACTCTGGCAGCAATCCCTTTGCAACTTCCCCAGAATCTTCAAATCCATGGCGTCTGTCATTTTTTCCATATCTTCCTTGAAAAAACTGCAATGAATCCACCGTAAACACCCGCCAATTTGCACAAATCCTGCGCAGCGGCGCACTAACATCAATCCAGCTTAGCAGCCCAGCCAAATCAGGCACTGGGGCGGCATGAGAGGGATCTTATGATAGTCGCGAAACCGACATGGGCCACCGACATCCACGGCCTATTCAGCACCCCCTACTGGATCCCCCAAGAGCAACGCGCCGCCGTCACCGCCTCATGGGTGGGCTGCATGAACGCCTACTTCGTATTCCTCGAAGACCCCGCCTCGGTCAAGACCTGGTCCGAAACCATCTACCAGCACCTGGCCTCCCGCAGCATGCCGCTGACTCTCGACCAGCAGCAGTTCTGGCCCATCGACGCACTGGAAACCTTCAGGCTGTGGGTCAACCAGGGCTGGCGCCTGACCCCCAGCTCGCCGTTCGATGTCGCCGAGCGCATTCCCCCGCCCGACCTGCCCCACCCGGTCAAACGGGTACGTCAGGACATTCGCGCCCTGACACAGGAACAACTGAACCTGTACCGCTCGCGCCTGGATGATGTGATGCAAGTCGCCGACCCCGACAGCGGCTCGCCCTGGCAGCGCTACGCCTACATCCATACCAACTGGTGCCTGCATTACCAGGAAGCGTTTGCCCTGTGGCATCGGGCCTATCTGCTGTACCTCGAAGCGCTGATCGACTGCGCGATTCCCTATTGGGACTGGATGGCCGAAGACGCCAGTGTCGACGGCAGCCCCCAGGCCGGTTTGCCCCAGGCGTTTCTCGATGAAACCTACGTACACCCGCACACCGGTGAAGTGCGGCCGAACCCGCTGCGTTACGCGGCGGCCAAGGACGGCAGTTCGAAGGTGTGTGCCAGGGGCGATGTCAACGGCGTGGACTGCCGCTTCGTGCAGCGCAACCCGCTGTTCTATACCCAAGGCGAGCCGTTCCGCCGTGAGCGTACTGAGTTGTATGCCATGAGCCGGATTTTCCAGCAGCAAGTGGTCGACGCGCTGAAGTTCACCTCGTTCAGCCAGCCTCAAGGTGTACCGGGTTATCCATGGGCGAATATTCCGGTGTTTGACCCGCCGCAAAAAGACCACCTGTACCCCAACCGCGCCCTGAATTTCGACGGGCTCTACGAGCAGCCCCACGACAACTATCACGGCTGGATCGGCGGTGACATGGCCGACAACGCCTACACCGCATTCGACCCGGTGTTCAGTTCCTACCACGCCAATATCGACCGGATGCTGGAAGTGTGGATCCGTGCCAACCCGGCGGCGCAGTACACCACCCAGTGCCTGCTGCAGCCGTTTGCCGGGAGTGGGGCCAGCACCGTCACGTTCACCAGCGCGGATGCCTGGCGCTATACCACCTTGGGCGATATGGCCCAGGACAGCCGCCATATCGGCTACGACTACGGCACGCCCGTCGCCCCACAGTTTGGTGCGACCAAGGCCGCTGCGAAGGCGTGCTGCCCACACAGTTCGGTACCCGCCCCGGCCACCGGCAACGCGGCCGGGCTCGGGCCGTGGGTGGTGTTCGACCATGTGCGCTGCACCCACGACACCTACCTGATCGACGTATTCCTCAACCAGCCCGACGCCACACCGCAGCAGGTGAGTGCCGACAATCCGCACTATGTCGGGCGCTTCAGTCGCATCGGCATGGGCCTGGTGGATGACAAGGGCCGTTGCATCACCCACGGCGTGTCCCGCGCGTTGAATGCCGCGCGCAATGCCAGGGTGCTGAACCTTCTTCCCACCGACACTACCCAGTTGTCCGTGGTTGTAACCCATCTCGATAGTGCCCGGGTGTTGACGCCGCAAGAGTATGCGCCGCTGCCAGGCTTTATCGCCCAACTGGTGTGGGACGACCCGCGCCAGGCCATGACCGGCCCTGCCCCCAGTGCCGGTTGCTGCGCTGCTTCCACCCACACAACACCTGGAGAATCGCCATGAGCACGCCCTTCAAACAATTCACCTCCCCCGCCGGGCAGGCACCCAAGGACTACAACAAGCTGGGCCTGGAAAACCAGTTGCCGCAGTTTGAAACCGACTGGAACAACGACCTCACCGGCTGGACCCAGTCCGCGATCATCGGCAACCCGTGGTCGGGCCTCTATGACGCGCCGCGCTCGGGCTATTACAACCCGCTGGTGGAAGGCTACGGCCCCACCACCCTGCCGGCGATCACCTGGGCGCCCTTCCCCAACCGGCTATGGACGTTTTTCTACAACAACGGCACTGCGGTAATCCCACAATTGGGCGGCAAGGCCATGACCCTGCAACAGGTGATGGAGCTGACCGACAACGGACAGATCACCCTCAACAACACCCTCTACACGCTCTACGATCCGAACAAGCAAGGCACCCTGTTGCAATTGCCCGCCACCCGTTGCCCCAGCATCGACTGGCAAGGCAAGTACAAGGATTTCTCGCCATCTGGCCCGCGTGGCTGGCTTGACGAATACTGCGAGTGGTCCATCGTGCGTGATGCCGACGGCAACATGCGCAAGATCACCTTCACCTGCGAAAACCCGGCGTACTTCCTGGCCATGTGGCGCATCGATCCGAATGCGGTGCTGGGGCTGTATCGCGACTACATCGACCCGCAGGTGCAACTCGAAGACCTCTACCTGCGCTACACCGCCGACTGCCCGACCGGCAAAACCGGCGATCCGGTCATCGACCCCACCACCGGCCAACCGGCCTACGACACCGTCAACAAATGGAACGCCGGCACCGCCTGCGTACCTGGCCAATACGGCGGTGCGATGCACCTGACCTCCGGTCCCAACACCCTGAGTGCCGAGGTGTACCTGGCCGCCGCCGCGACCATTCTGCGGCCGGTAAGCAGCAGCCAGAATTCCGAGGCGTTGATCTGCTGCGCGCAATACGGGCAGAACTACCGCAACTCCGACCCGCATATCGGTTTCTCGGCCAACGGCGTGGCGGTGAATAACCGGCTGTCCCTGACCAATCCCATCGGCCTGTACCTGCAACAACCCACCGACTTCTCGGCGTGGAAAGGCCCGCAAGGCCAGGACGTCAGCCAGTACTGGAAGATTACCCGTGGCGCCGCCAAATCCGCCGTCAACGGCTCCGACCAGATCCTGCAAGCAGTGTTTGAAGTGCCGGTCAGCGCCGGGTTCTCGATCAACGACATCACCATCAGCGGCCAGCCGATCGACTATGTGTGGGTGATTGCCCAGCAACTGCTGGTGGGCCTGAGTGTGACCACCACGCCGATCAGCCCGACGCCGGATTCCTGCCCTTGCGTGACGGATCGGGTCAACGGCGTGCAACCCTGGCCGGTGCAACTGCTGCCGGTGGATCTGTTCTACGGGCAGTCGCCTACCGACTTGCCGGCCTGGCTCGCTCCCGGCACCAGCGGGCAGTTTGCCCTGGTGGTGCAAGGCGCCGACCTCAAGACCACCGCCGAGACGGCGCGGGTGCAGTTTTCCAATCCAGGGGTGACGGCGCAGGTCACCCGGTTCCTGCCGGATGCCTCGGCCATCCCCGGGCAAACCAACTCCGGTGGCACCCAGGGCTACCTGCTGACCATCACCGTAAGCCCCACTGCCGCACCGGGGCTGGTGACGGTGCGCGCGCTCAACCCGGGCGAAGCCGATAACCCAAGCGCAACGGAACACCCATGGGAATCCGGATTGGCGCTGGTGCCTGGCGCCTGACTGATACCGCCCATCAGCCGCACCCACCCAGGGTGCGGCTTCACCTGCTTGCAAGGAACGCGATGATGTCCAGGTTACGCTTGAGTGTTTTATCGCTGCTGACCAGTGTGGTGCTGAGCCTGTTCGCCATGCAGGCCGCCTACGCATCCCCCACTTCCGACGCCGACGCCTGCGTGCAGCAACAGTTGGTGTTCAACCCGAAAAGCGGCGGATTCCTGCCGGTCAACAACTTCAACGCCACCGGTCAGAGCTTTATGAATTGCTTTGGCTGGCAGTTGTTCATTGCCCTGAACTGGCCGGTGAATCCCGGTTGGCCCGCCACGCCCGCCCTCGCGGGTGAGCCGGACATGAACAGTACCCCGGCGCAATTCGGTGTACCGCCCGCCTCCGGCCAGCCAATGAGCGTGGCGCCGGTATGGGCCAGCTACAAGGACGCCAACGATATCTTCCTGCCCGGCGCGCCCGCGCCCACCGGCTGGGGCGTGCAAACCCTGGTGCCGTCCAATTGCAGCACCCAGGGCAGCCTCAAGGCGATGTCGGTGGGTGCGCGCAAGTTCATGACCGCCACCTCCGAAAGTGCGATCAACGCCCGGCATGGTTTTCACTTGTCCAGCGGTACCCTGGCCTCGATTCCCGACCCGATCATGGAAGCCTCCGGCGGCTGGCTGACGGACCAGTCGCAGAACCTGGTGTTTTTTGAACGCAAGGTGGGCAAGGCCGAGTTCGACTACATCGTCAGCAAAGGCCTGTACGACGCGGCCAACCAGCTGACAGTGGCGCGGAACATCGACAACCAGAACCCGGGCGGGCTTTCCCTGCCCATCGGTGAAGCCATGCGCTCGCTGCCGACCAACCCGGTGCCGCAGGAGCAACTGGGGGCCTTGGAGGTCAAGGCGGCGTGGCGGATCCTCACTGGCAAACCCGAGCTTTACGGACGCTACCTGACCACCGTCGCCTGGCTGAAAAACCCGGCCACCTTGCAGTGCACCCAGCAAGTGGTGGGCCTGGTGGGCCTGCACATCATCAACAAGACCCAAGCCTCGCCCAACTTCATCTGGACCACCTTCGAGCAGGTGGACAACGTGCCGGAACCCAACCAGGTGCCGCCACAACAGACCCCGCCCGACGGCTTTGCCTTCAACAACCCCAACTGCGGTACCGGCCCCGAATGCACGCCAAACGTGGCGCGTATCCAGTGCAAACAGCAGCATCCCGACCGCGACTGCACCGAGCCGTTTCCACGGGATGCGCCCGTGCAGACCACCCGGGAACATCCGCTGCCCACCGCACTGCAGGCCCTGAACGGCGCGGTGCAGGCCAACTTCGCCCAGCAGAGCCAGGGCAAGTCGGTGTTCCAGTACTACAAACTGATCAACGTACTCTGGACCCTCAGCCCCAACCCGCCCATCCAACCGGAACCGGGTGTCGGTGCGCCGGTGCCGCTGTCCTACGGGCCGTATATCAGCGAGGGCAACGTACCGGTGGCCAACACCACCCTGGAGACCTACGTCCAGGGCGATAACTGCAACGCCTGTCATCAGTACGCGACCATCGCCGGCAGCTCCACGCTGGCCTCGGACTTTTCGTTCCTGTTCAACAGCGCCGACTCGGCCAGCAAGAAAAGCCTGGTCAAGCGCGTGAAAGCCTTCCAGACCCTCAAGGACCAACCCTGAAGGCCTTCTGTAGGAGCGAGCTTGCTCGCGAAGGTCGTTAACGATGACGCTGGCATCCTGATTCAACGCGGCGCTCTCAGGTTTTTCGCGAGCAAGTTCGCTGCTGGGTGTATATCCGTTATTTGGGTGATGGCGG
>NZ_JAXCIS010000006.1:0-38182 GCF_034044025.1 Pseudomonas sp. SED1 | reverse complement strand
TCATCGGCCGCACGGATCGCCTGGCGACGCTCTTCATCGAGCCGCGCCGCTTCGATCTCGCGGATAACACCGCCCACGTCAGCCAACTCTTCCGGCTCGTCGAACTCGCCAGTCAAGATGCTGGCCGGGTGCAGAGTGCCGGCTTCATACAGCGCCCACATCTCCTTGGCGTACTTGGTCTTCTTCAACTCCGGGGCAAAGCGCCCGAAATAGGAAGCCATGTTGCCCACATCCCGTTCCAGCATGGTGAATGCGTGGTTGTTGCCCGCCGCATCCACCGCCTGGGGCAGGTCGATGATCACCGGGCCCGTCGGCGTTAGCAGCACGTTGAACTCGGAAAGGTCACCGTGCACCAGGCCGGTACACAACATCAGCACGATCTGGCTAATCAGGAAGGCGTGGTATTCACGGGCCTGGTCCGGCTCCAGCGTCACGTCGTTCAGACGTGGCGCAGCGTCGCCGTATTCATCGGCCACCAGCTCCATCAGCAGCACGCCTTCAAGGAAGTCGTACGGCTTGGGCACGCGAACGCCCGCACCTGCCAGACGGAAAAGCGCCGCTACCTCAGCGTTCTGCCAAGCGTCTTCGGTTTCTTTCTTGCCGAACTTGGAGCCCTTGGCCATGGCCCGGGCCTGACGGCTGTTGCGGACCTTGCGGCCTTCCTGGTATTCGGACGCCTGACGAAAACTTCGTTTATTCGCCTCCTTGTAGACCTTGGCGCAACGTAACTCGTTGCCACAGCGCACCACATAAACAGCTGCTTCTTTACCACTCATGAGTGGGCGCAGCACCTCGTCGACCAGACCGTCCTCGATCAGGGGTTCAATGCGTTTAGGAGTCTTCATCAGCTTTTATTGTGGGTCCTTTATTACCAAACACGCGTATGGCACTCGTTATACGGCAATCCTCTCGCCGCGGGGAGAGGGTACCGACCTTTGACCGCTTAAGAATGCATCCAATATGCCAAATTAATCTGCGATCCCCTGTAGGAGCGAGCTTGCTCGCGAAAAACCCGAGGGCGCCGCGTTGATTCAGGATGCCAGCGTCTTCGTTAACGACCTTCGCGAGCAAGCTCGCTCCTACAGGGGGTGGTTGTTCATCAATAATGTAATTAGCGCTCAATAATCGCGGTGACGCCCTGCCCCCCGGCGGCGCAGATCGAGATCAGGCCCCGGCCCTTGCCAGCCGCGTCCAACAGCTTGGCCAGGTTGGCGACGATACGCCCGCCAGTGGCGGCAAACGGATGGCCAGCGGCCAATGAGCTGCCCTTGACGTTCAAGCGGCTGCGGTCGATGGAGCCCAGCGGTACATCCAGCCCCAGGCGGGTCTTGCAATACTCCGGATCTTCCCAGGCCTTCAGCGTGCACAACACTTGGGCAGCGAAGGCTTCGTGGATCTCGTAGTAATCGAAGTCCTGCAGCGTCAGGCCATTCCTGGCCAGCAAGCGCGGCACGGCGTACACCGGCGCCATCAGCAGGCCTTCGGCACCGTTGACGAAATCCACCGCCGCCGCCTCGCCATCACGCAAATAGGCAAGGATCGGCAAGCCACGCTCCTTGGCCCAGGCTTCACTGCCCAGAAGCACCAACGAGGCGCCGTCGGTCAGCGGCGTCGAATTGCCAGCGGTAAGGGTGCCCTTTTCGCTTCGCTCGAAGGCGGGCTTGAGGCTGGCGAGCTTTTCAAGGGTCAGGTCGGGGCGCAGGTTGTTGTCGCGGGTCAGGCCGAGAAAGGGCGTGAGTAGATCGTTGTGCCAGCCCTCGGCGTAAGACGCGGCCATTTTCTGGTGGCTTTCCAACGCCAGTTGATCCTGCTCGGCGCGGGGAATCTGCCAGGTCTGCGCCATCAATTCGCAATGCTGGCCCATGGACAACCCGGTGCGCGGTTCGCCGTTACGCGGCAACTCCGGCTTGAGGTGATGGGGACGAAGTTGTAACAGGACTTTTAATTTATCCGCCATGGATTTGCTGCGATTGGCTTGCAGCAGGATTTTGCGCAGCCCCTCGTTCACCCCGATGGGCGCATCTGACGTGGTGTCGACGCCGCCAGCAATCCCGCACTCGATCTGCCCCAGCGCGATCTTGTTCGCCACCAGCAACGCGGCTTCCAGCCCCGTGCCACAGGCCTGCTGAATATCGTAGGCCGGGGTCTGCGGCGACAGGCGCGAGCCCAGCACACACTCGCGGGTCAGGTTGAAGTCCCGGGAATGCTTGAGCACCGCCCCGGCGGCCACCTCGCCAATACGCAGGCCGTGCAGGTTGTAGCGTTCGATCAGGCCTTCCAGTGCCGCGGTCAGCATCGCCTGGTTGCTCGCCGTGGCGTAAGGGCCATTGGAACGGGCGAAGGGAATGCGGTTACCGCCAATGATCGCTACACGGCGCAATTGAGTCATGGAAAGCTCCCTGAAGGTTGTGGGTTGAGTCTTTGAGACTAGCCTAGGCTCAATCGAACGACTTTCACCTATTGATGGTCCACCGTTTGAACCCCAGCACTCGGAGAGCGTTCCATGTCTGACCGTTATATCGACTTCGCCAACTCAAGCCTCGGCCATCGCCTGGTCGCTGCCATTGGCCTGCCGTCACCGGTGCGCCTGGAACGCTGGCAGGCCGGACGCCTGCGCCCGGTGGAGGGTGCGCTGCTGATCGGCGGCGGCCCGCTGGCCACAAAAATCCTGCCGTTCGCCAATAAGCTGACCGACGCTATCTATAGCTACGGCACCGAACCGTCGACGGCAACCACCTGGATTCCCGGCCACGGGCCCAAGCTCAAGGCCGTGGTGTTCGATGCCAGCCAACTGCAGCACACCGATCAACTCAAGCAGCTGCGGGAATTCTTTCAGCCGTTGATGAAGAACCTCGATCACAGCGCGCATCTGGTGATCCTCGGCCGCGCTCCGGAAAGCCTCAGCGACCCGTTTGCCGCCAGCGCCCAGCGCGCCCTTGAAGGCTTCAGCCGGTCGTTGGCGAAAGAGCTGCGCAGCGGCGGCGTCCTGCAATTGCTGTATGTGGGCGACGGCGCCGAAGACCAGCTGGAAGGTGCACTGCGGTTCTTCCTCTCACCTAAAAGCGCCTACATCTCCGGCCAAGTGATTCGTTTAAATGCCTGCCCGACCCAGGTCGAGGATTGGACCCGACCACTCGCCGGGCGCAAGGCGCTGGTGACGGGCGCCGCACGCGGCATCGGCGCCTCAATCGCCGAAACCCTGGCCCGTGATGGCGCCGAAGTGATTCTGCTGGACGTGCCACAAGCCAAGGCCGACCTCGACGCACTGGCTGCGCGCCTGGGTGCCCGCAGCGTCGCCCTGGATATCTGCGCCGAAGACGCCGCCACGCAGTTGATCGAACACCTGCCGGACGGCATCGACATTGTGGTGCACAACGCCGGCATCACCCGCGATAAAACCCTGGCCAACATGACCCCGGAATACTGGGACGCGGTGTTGGCGGTCAACCTCAACGCGCCGCAAGTGCTGACCAAGGCACTGCTGGATAACGGCACCCTGCACGACAACGGCCGCGTAGTGCTGCTGGCGTCCATCAGCGGCATCGCCGGCAATCGCGGGCAAACCAATTACGCCGCGAGCAAGGCCGGGCTGATCGGCCTGGCCCAGGCGTGGGCGCCGTTGCTGGGGGAACGCGGGATCAGCATCAATGCCGTGGCCCCAGGGTTCATCGAAACCCAAATGACAGCGCACATTCCCTTCGCCTTGCGTGAGGCCGGGCGCCGTATGAGTTCGCTGGGCCAGGGCGGCTTGCCCCAGGACGTCGCCGAAGCGGTGGCCTGGCTCGGTCAACCGGGTTCGGGCGCGGTCAGCGGGCAAGCGTTGCGAGTGTGTGGGCAAAGTCTATTGGGAGCGTAAGCATGGAGTGGCAAACATTAGGCAGCACCCCGTTTCTGCCGCCGCTGTATTGGCGTGCGGCGCTCAAGCGCAAGATCACCGGCACCACGTTGCCCGAACAAGGGTTGCGCTGCCGGGTCAGCGTCAACCCCAAGGAGGTAGCCGCCTATCGCAAGGTCTGCGGGTTTGCCGAGAGCCCGGTGCTGCCGGCCACTTATCCACACATCCTGGCGTTCGGCCTGCAGATGCAGTTGCTCACCGACAAGGCGTTTCCATTCCCATTGCTGGGGTTGATTCACCTGAGTAACCGGATCCGCATCCTGCGCCCCTTGGGTGGTGTGAGCGACCTGACGGTTGGTGTCTACGCGCAGAACTTGCAACCCCATGCCAAGGGCGCGACTTTCGATATCGTGACCACGGTCGAGGATTCATTAGGGCTGCTGTGGGAAGCCGAAAGCCGGATGCTCTGTCGTGGCGTGAAACTCGATGGCGTTGCGGCGGATAACGCGTTGCAAGCCCCCGCCAGCGTCAGCGAGTTGACCCGATGGAAAGCCCCCGCCGATATCGGACGCCGTTACGCTCGGGTGTCCGGCGACTACAACCCGATTCACTTGAGTGCGATCACCGCCAAGTTGTTTGGCTTCCCCCAGGCAATTGCCCATGGACTATGGACCACGGCACGCACACTGGCCGAACTGGGTGAACACTTACCCGCAGCCAATATTGAGATAGACGTCGAGTTTAAAAAGCCGGTGCGCTTGCCCAGTGAAGTGACCTTATGGGCAAGTGCCGCCGGCTCAAGCGGTGAGTTGCAACTAAAGGGGGCAGGGGACATTGAGCATATGACGGGACGTTGGCGGCCTATCGCCTGATTAATTGTATATATACATCTTAAGTTATAGCGGGCTATCGATAGCCCGCTAAGTTTATTAACCCCATGATTTTAAACCCATCCTGCTTTGCAACCCTCCCGCCTATATACCCTTGGTATTAGTCACTAAGCGGACCCATCCTGCCTGTATATAAATCGTTAATACCAAGTTGAGCATTGCGAGAAGAAGTGCCCGGGTCTGTTATAGCCATAACGGACGAATGTATCGCTGCCCTTAGAAACAGCGAACTTCGATAACAACAAAGGCTGTACCAGGTGCAAGGAACTCAATCATGAAAACTCAAGTCGTGTTGTGGAAAGCAAGTACCGCGCTGGCCCTGATTCTGGCAGTAAGCCTCGGAGGCTGCAGCAGCGGTGGTGGTGGTCATCACAGTAGCGTCGCCGCGTCCTCTCCGGATGCCGGCGCCGGATCAGGTGGTGGCACTGGCGGCGGAACAGATGGAGGCACTGGCGGTGGTACCGGCGGTGGCACTGATGGCGGTACTGGTGGTGGTACAGGTGGCGGCACTGGCGGCGGTACCGGTGGTGGCACAGGTGGCGGCACTGGTGGTGGTACAGGTGGTGGTACAGGTGGTGGTACAGGTGGTGGTACAGGTGGCGGTACCGGTGGTGGTACAGGTGGCGGCACTGGCGGCGGTACAGGTTCGACCACTCCGCTGGTCACCGGCCAGGTAGTGGGCGCTGTTGGCGGTGTCGTCGGCAACGTCGGCACCGCGGTGGGCGACCTGGGTTCAACCCTCACCACTGTCCCCATTGTCGGCACCACTGCTGGCGGGCTCGTCACCGCGACAGGCACTGCCGTCAACAGCATCGGCACCGGCCTGACCGACGGTCTGGGCACACTGGGTACCAATAGCAATTCCCTGGGCATCACTGTTGCCGGCGTCGCCAACGGCGTGGCCGACTTGGGTACCGGCGTTTCCAACACCGGTAAATCCCTGGGCACTACATTGGGTGGCATTCCCGTGGTCGGTGGTTTAACCGGGGGCGTGGGTGGCACAGCAGGCGGCCTGGTCGATAAGGTCGGCCAAACCGTGACCATGCTCGGCGACACCTTGAGCACGGCCAGCACCACCGGACCACTGGGCGGTTTGACCAATACGGTCGGCAAAAGCGTACTGGTACCCGTCGTCTCCCTGGTGGAAAACACCACCGGCAACCTGGGTAATAAAACCGGCCTGGGCAATCCTGTCGGTGGCGTACTGGACAAAGTCGGGGCCACGGTCAAAGGTCTCGGTGGCCAAGTGGCCAGCGCGGGCGGTGCAGGCAACCCTCTCGGGACTATCGTAGGCGGCGCGCTGACCGGTGTTGGCAACACCCTTGATAAGTCGAGTGGCTACGTCAATCCGGCAACCACTACCCCGCAATCGGGTCTGCCTGAACTGGTCGGTGGCCTCGTCGCCAACGTGGGCAACGGCCTGAATATCGGCAACACCAATGGTGCTGTCAGTGCGGCAGGCATCACCGGCGGCGCGGTGGGCAACACCGTCGCGTCCCTCGGCACTCTGATTGGCGGCAACGGTGTAGCCAACACCGGCGCCACCGCTCCAGTCGCTGCTCTGACGACCAATGTCGGCGCCGCACTCAACCCAGTGACGACGGGCGTTGCCGGGCTGACCCAAAACATCGGCACCACTACCGGCATCGGTACACCGGTGAACGGCCTGGTCACCCAAGTCGGCGGCGCAGTCAGCGGCCTGGGCACCAACCTGACGGCAGCCAACGCCAACCCGATCACCAACGCCGTAGGCGGTACGCTGAATGCAGTCGGCAATACGGTCGGCTCGGTGGGTGGCTTGGTCACCGGCGGCACCAGCGGTAGCGGTGGTGGCCTGCTCGGCGGCTTGAATGTAGGTGGTGGCACTCCCGCCGGAGGCACTGCAAACACAAACACCGGTGGTGGCCTGGGCGGCTTGCTCGGCGGGCTGACCGGCAAAAAATAGAATTGCACCTGGCCATTAGACGGCCTCCCCTCCAGCGCCTACGCTTGGTTGAGACGAGAGATTCCAATGAGTCTCTCGTCTTTTTTATTGGCCAGTGAAAGGCCCTCCCGAACCGCGCCCCAGAGCCCGGCGGGAATCCGCGAAACGCTGCTGCAGTTTGACCATGGAGTGTCCTATGCGCGCCTCGACGCCTTTGTTTCTACTCACCCTGATTGCTGCCAGTGTCCACGCCGAGACCCTGCCCAGCTTCCTGAACAGCAACGACACCATTCGCAACCTGCCGGTGCCCAATCTACCCGCCGACGCCTATCGTCCGGTCACGCCGCAGACCCAGTTGCCCGAGCCGGCCGCTACCCAGAATCAGCCACTGTTGATGGACACCAAAGTGACCATCCGCAAGCTGCAAATCGATGGCGGGACGATCTACCCGCTCAAGGATGTGGCCCAGGTTTTCGAGCCGCTGATTGGCCATGAAACCACCGTCTCACAACTGATCGAAGCCACCCGTGGCATCACCCGCCGCTATCAGCAGGACGGCTACCTCTTGTCCTACGCCTACCTGCCTGATCAGCGCTTCGAAAACGGCCTGGTGCACGTGGTACTGGTGGAAGGCTACATCAAGGATTACGACGTGCAGGGCGACATCGGCTCAGTCTCGGCCTACGTCGACAAACTGGCGGCCAAGCTGCTGGGCGAGCGCCCACTGACCCGCAAGACCTTCGAACGCTACACCACGCTGATGGGCCGTATCCCGGGTGTGACGCTGCAGGCGCAAGTACCGCCGCCGGGCACTACCGATGGCGGCACACACATGCAAATCCAGGCCTCACGCAAACCCTTCACCAGCAGCATGAGCATGACCGACGACAGCCGTGGTGGCCTGCAAGCCCTGATCACCGGTACCAGCAATTCCCAGACCTCCATGGGTGAGCAACTGAGCCTCAGCGGCCTGTTCCCGCCGGGCGAAGACAAGGAGCACTACTACCGCCTGGGATACAGCCAGTTCGTCAACGCCGAGGGCACCCAACTGGTGGTGAACGCCGAACGTTACCGCGCCGACCCGCGCAGTAACGTGCAACTGGACGGCGGTTTTGAACTCAAGCCACACCAGGAAATCGACCGCTACTCCGTTGGCCTCAGCCATCCGCTGATCGCCTCCCCCACCGAGTCGCTGACCTTGGGCACGCGGCTCTATGCCGTGGACCAAACCACCCGCTATCAACTGGTGGGTTTCCCTCAACGTTTCGACCTGGAAACCAACCTGCGCGCCCTGGCTTTTGAAGGCGACTGGCGCAAGTCCGACACGCGCCAACTGCGCATCCTCAGCGCCGGCCTGTACCAGGGCATCGACGGCCTGGGCGCCAAGACTCGCAGCGACTTCGAAGGCATAAAACCCGACATCGACTTCTTCCGCCTGCGCCTCTCGGGCGTGCAGAGCGACAAGTTCTTCGATAACTGGCAAGGGGTCGCCTCGGCGGCCGTTTACTGGAGCAACGACACCCTGCCCGACAGCGAACGCGCGACGTTCGGCGGGCAGAATTTCGGGCGTGGCTACCCGGATGACCAGGGCTCAGGCGACAAGGGTTGGGGCGTGGCATATGAGGTCAACTACAGCTTCAACCGCAGCGGCGAATGGGTAAAAATCCTGCAGCCGTATGTGGTACTGGATAAGGCCAAGACCTGGTTCAACGAGTTGCCGGTCAAGGCCAACAACATGTCATCGGCAGCGGTGGGCCTGCGTTTCGGTGACAACAAGTACTACAACATCGCGCTGGAAGCGGCCAAGCCAATGTCGGACATTGCCCTAGACAGCTTCAATCGCCGGCCGCGGTACACGCTGAGTTTCAGCTACCAACTCTGACCCCTGCTGCCAACTCCGCCCTCTACTGTAGGAGCGAGCTTGCTGGCGAAGAATGTCCAGACAACGCGGGAAACCAGACTGCCCGCGTTATCGTTGACGTTTTTCGCGAGCAAGCCCGCTCCCACACAAGCCCGTTCCCACACAAGCCCACTCCCACTCAAGCTCGCTCACACACAAGCTCGCTGCTACATCAGTCTGATTTTGGGGATGGGGAAAAGGTTGTTGAGGGTGTCGATCAAGCGCACCAGGTAGATCGGCTTGCGAAACAGGTCCAGTACCTGCAAACGCAGCATATCGCTGACATCATCCATCTCGGCATGGCCAGACATGACGATCACCGGCAGGTGCTGGCGAGCGGTGTGTTCGCGCAGGCGCTTGATCAAGGAAATACCGCTTTCCTCGGGCATGCGCAGGTCGGTGATGACGAGGGCGATATCGGGGTGCAGGGTCAGCTCTTGCAAAGCGAAGGTAACCGAGGTGGCGGTAAAACAGACAAAGCCCTCATTCTCCAGCGACTCAGCCAGTTCAATGAGGGCGTCCTCTTCGTCATCCACCAAAAGGATTTGTTGCCGGGGAGACAAAGAGGAGTTCATGGGGAGATGCCTGATGCGCAATAGATCATTCAGCGGAACCTGCACATGCTACGCGAGCACCAGAGTCAAGTATGAATGGCGGCCTGTATCGCAGTAAAAATGCCCGTTACCGCGGTCCGGATGGGGGTAATAAAAGCAGCCAGCGCCACCGCAACCATCGCCGCTACCAGAGCATACTCGATACCCGACGCGCCCTCTTTCGAATAGAAAAAAACCTGGACTTTGATGAAACCCATGCGAATAAGATCAAGGAACATAATGACTTCTCCTTTGCGCCAACGGCGCTGGTATCGCGGCATCACAAAAATGATTTCGGTGTGCCACTAGAGCATTGTCAACAAACCCCATACCAACAACTGTAAGAACTGATTAATCACAAAGTATTAGTCGGCAGGCTGACGCCAAAAATCCAGCTTTTTTCAGCGCTTATGGAGATATTTTTCGCCCGGTAATGGCATTTCGTCCTAGCTGAACTACCTTCAAATAGCGAAATAGTTAGAAGTTTGAAGCGATCCGAATTCGCAGGCATTGGTAGGAAAGAGCAGTGGATGCAGCAGGAAAAGGAGAGCCTTCATGAACAGTCGGATTAGCTTGATACTCGCCGGGCTGCTTTTGGTAGGCGCACTGATTGCAGGCTACTGGGGCCTGGTACTCAGCCGCCCTGTCCCTGTCGCACCGCCCGTGCCCCCATCACCTGAAGTGGCGCAACCCGTAGCCGAAGACCAGACACGCCAACCCGTGGTGGTGCTGGCCCATGACGTTGCGCCTTTTGTTGAGCTCACCGCCGCCGACCTGACCCTGGAAAGACTGCGCACCGTGCCCGCCGGCAGCCTGACCAGCCTCGACCAGGCCGTGGGCAAGGTCCCTTGGCGGCCGCTGTCGGCCGGTACCTGGCTGACAGAGGAAAGCTTCAATTCCGGCGGCACTCTGGCGCGGATGATCCGCCCCAACGAACGCGCCCTTGCCGTCGCCGTGGATGAAGTGATCGGCGCCAGCGGGCAACTCTCTCCGGGGGACTATGTGGACGTCCTGCTCTTCCTGCGCCAGGAAGCCAGCAACCCGCAGCAGTCCGCACAAATCGTGGTACCCGCCTTGCGCCTGTTGGGTGTGGGCGACCAATTGGGGCTGACCAACGATGGCAAGCCCGGCTCCGTACCACCGACCACCCCAGATGAAAAACTCAAGGCCCAGCAAAGTCGTGCCAGCGCACGTACGGTCCTCCTCGCCGTACCGGAGCAACTGATGAGCCGGCTGATGCTCGCCGCCCAATCCGGCGTGTTGCGCCTGGCCGTACGCAGTGCCGACGAACAACTGTTGAGCCAATACTGGGCCGGTGAAACGGAGTCCGCGATCAACCTGGAAAACACCCAGCGCGATCTCTATCAGTTCAACCAACTATCCTTCAGCCAGGCGCCCCTCAACAGCTTCGGTCCAGCCACTGCCAATGGCGCTCCAAAACGTTCGGGGGTCGAGGTGATACGCGGCAACCAGGTGACTCAACAAACGCCCTGAAAGCGCTAAGGATGCCTTGAATGAGCAGTCGTTCCGTGTGGTTTTTTTCGCGAGTATTCTGGGGCCTCCTCACCTTGAGCCTGCCTGTCGAACTGGCACTGGCAGCGTCCGGCAACTGCACAGCCCTGGGCCAACTGCCGGCGGTACTGGAGGTCGGCGAAGGTGCTCAACAGGCTATCCAATCGCCGGTTCCGATTACGCGACTGGCCATTGGCGATCCGAAAGTGGCCGATGTGCAGGTCAATGGCAATCAGGCGTTCCTGCTCACCGGTATCGCCTCAGGCACCACCAGCCTGATGGTCTGGACGGCCTGCTCCAGCAGCCCGCGCCAGAGCATGGTGTTCGTTCAAGGCAAGGCCACGTCGGCCCTGACCAGCCTGGCCCTGTCGCCGTCCGATGACCCTACGCTGCCCAGCCAGGTGCAAACCGACATTCGCTTTGTGGAAGTGAGCCGCACCAAACTCAAGGAGGCCAGTACCTCGATCTTTGGTCGGGGCGGCAACTTTCTGTTTGGCGCTCCAAACAATGTCGCCAACGCGGCGGCCACAGGATTTCGCGGGCTGCCGGTGAACAACGACACCTTCAACATCGGCTTCGGCGGCGGCCGTGTTTCAGCCATGATCAACGCCCTGGAAAGCAGCGGTTTTGCCTACACCCTGGCCCGCCCAAGCCTGGTGGCGCTCAGTGGGCAAAGTGCGACCTTCCTCGCCGGTGGTGAAGTCCCGATCCCGGTGCCCAGCAGCGGCAGCAACACCATCTCCATCGAATACAAGGAGTTCGGCATTCGCCTGACCCTGACCCCGACCGTCATCGACCATGGGCGAATTTCCCTGAAGGTCGCGCCAGAGGTCAGTGAGCTGGACTACAGCAACGCAGTCACCATCCAGGGTATCTCGGTGCCTGCGCTGACGGTCCGGCGCACTGATACCAGCATCTCCCTGGCCGACGGCGAAAGCTTCGTGATCAGCGGCCTGATCAGCACCAATAACACCTCAAGCGTCAGCAAATTTCCCGGCCTGGGCGACATCCCGATCCTCGGTGCATTTTTTCGCGACTCCAACGTCAGCCGCCAGGAAAAAGAGCTGCTGATGATCGTCACTCCGCACTTGGTACAGCCGCTGGCCGCCAATGCCAAGCTGCCCTCCTTGCCGGGGGAAAAACTGCGCAATTACGACCCGAACTGGTACCGCCTGTACTTCCTCGAAAATGGCAATTTCGACCGCCGCAGTGGACTGTCCGAATGAGCGAAAGCCTGAGCCAGACCTTTTTGGCCATTACCCGCAACACCACGGATCTGGAATGGCTCCAGGGGGCTCTTGCGCCCTTGGGACAAGTGGTCAGCGCCGGGGCGGGCAGCCTCGACGAACTGTTGGCACTGGTGGACGTGACGTTCGCCAACCTGGTGTTTATTGGCCTGGACCGTGAACACGTGACCACCCAGTGCGCCCTGATCGAAGGTGCTCTGGAAGCCAAGCCAATGTTAGCCATCGTGGCCTTGGGCGACGGTATGGACAACCAGCTTGTGCTGAACGCGATGCGCGCCGGTGCGCGGGATTTTGTTGCCTACGGCTCACGTTCCAGTGAAGTTGCCGGCCTGGTTCGCCGCCTGAGCAAACGCTTGCCGGCCGTCACCCCGAATGCCCACTTGGGCGGGCTGACAGTACTCTATGGCACCCAAGGCAATGCCGACGGCGCGCTGATCGCCAGCCACCTCGCGCTGGTGGTGCAAAAAAGCGGGCAGCAGACGTTGCTGCTCGACCTGGGCCTGCCACTCGCTGACAGCCTGGCACTGCTGGGTCTGGAAAGTTCTTTTCATTTCGGCGACGCCCTGCGCCACTTGCGGCGCCTGGACGCCACCCTGATCAACAGCGCCTTCACCTCAGCCGAAGGCGGTCTGCGCATTCTTGCCTACCACAATAACGATGAGCCGCTGGACCGTACCAGTGCGGCCGAGCTGTATATGTTGCTCAGCGCCCTGCGCCAGCACTTCCAGCACATCGTGGTGAACCTGACCGGCCAACCCGACAGCGAAGCCTTGCGCACCTTTGTCAGCCATTGCGACAAACTGCTCTGGTGTACCGACCAAAGCGTGCCGGACTGCCGCCGTAACCTGGCGATACTCAACCTTTGGCGAGAAAAAGGCATGAAACTGGACCACGCCCGCCTGCTGGTCGACCGCTACCTCAAAGGCGCCGCCCCCGATTCGGAAGCCCTGAGCAAAAGCTTCGGGCTGGAAGTGATCGCCGTGTTGCCCTGGAGCCCGGAAGTTCGCCTGAGTGCCAAAAACCAGGCCCAGACCCTGTTCTCCCTGGCCCCGCGGGAAAGCCTGACGCAAGCCTTACGTGCCTTGGGTGAGCGCCTGGCAAAACGCTCCGAAGGCCTGGAAAAACCCTCCACCAACTGGCTTAACCGCCTTCTGGGGACCAAATGAACGGTGAGAAGCTGTTTGGTATTCCCCCGCGCGGCAGCGCCGGCAACACCGATCACGACGGCCTGAAACTGGTGCTGCATCGCTACATCATCGATGCCATCGAAGAGTCGGGAAAAAACCTGTTGGAGGGCACACGCCAGTCCCTGGCGCAGTTCGTGATGGACAAGGTGGCCGAATACATCACGCGCATGCACCTGGCAATTTCCCGCTACGAGATGGAACGCCTGGCCGAAGAGATCGTCGACGAACTGACCGGTTTCGGCCCGCTGGAAGTGCTGCTGCGGGACCCGACAGTCACCGAGATCCTGGTCAACGGCCCGCACCGGGTGTTCGTCGAGCGCGATGGCCTGCTGCAACAAAGTGATTTGCGCTTCATTGATGACCACCATGTTGAGCGGGTCATGCAGCGAATCCTCGCGCCCCTGGGACGCCGGCTGGATGAGTCGTCGCCGATGGTCGATGCGCGCCTGCCCGATGGCAGCCGGGTCAATGCGATCATCCCGCCGATTGCCCTGGACGGGCCCTGCCTGTCGATTCGAAAGTTTCGCAAGGACATGCTTAAAAGCAGCGACCTGGTGGCCATGCAAACCATCGACCAGGCCATTTTCGACTTCTTCCAGGACGCCGTCGGCAAGCGCTGCAACATCCTGATCAGCGGCGGTACCGGCACCGGTAAAACCACACTCCTAAACATTCTCAGCCAACTGATCAACCCTCGCGAGCGCCTGGTCACCATCGAGGACGTGGCCGAACTGCAACTGGGCCATCCTCACGTTGTGCGCCTGGAAACCCGCCCGCCCAACGCCGAGGGGCATGGTGAGGTGAAGGCCAGCGACTTGATTCGCAACGCCCTGCGGATGCGGCCCGACCGGATCATCCTCGGCGAGATTCGGGGTGTGGAAGTCATTGATGTACTGACCGCCATGAACACCGGCCACGACGGCTCGATGAGTACCGTGCACGCCAACAACGCCCAGGACGCCTTGCTGCGTCTGGAAACCCTGGTGGGCCTGACCGGTCGGGTGGTGGCGGAAAAAACCCTGCGGCAAATGATCTGCGCAGCCCTGGATGTGGTGATCCAACTGACGCGCCTGCCCGATGGCCGCCGCTGTGTCAGTGAAGTGGTGGAAGTGGTGGGCATACGCGAGGACGTGTACGTCACCAACACCCTGTTTCGCCACGACAAGCGCACCGGCTTCGGCTTCCTGCGGGAAGCGGTCAACCCAGCCGGTGACAAGTTGCGCCACGAAGGTCACCTGCCGGTGTAGGAGGCAACCCAATGATCGGTCCGATTCTGCTCGCCCTGCTGGCCGTGGCCCTTCTGGTGCTGGGGATAGGCCTGATGCGCAACGGTTTGCGCAAAGCCCAGACCGACCGGGTGTTGGAACGTCTGGCCGAAGGGCAACCCCAGGTCATGAAAGACAACTCGGTGGTCACCAGCCTGGAACGCACCTTTATCCGTGCAGGCCTTGGCAGGCCGACCGAACGTTTGGGCCTGTGGCTGACGCTTTGGGCCTTCGGCGCCCTGCTGGGGGGGCTCTTGGGAGAGTGGATAGGCCTGCTTGTGATGGTGGTGGCACCGCCCTTGGCCCTGCGCCTGTACATCGCCATACGCTACCAGCACCGGCTGCGCCGAATGATCGAGCAACTGCCGCAGTTGCTCGACCACGCAGTGCGCAGCCTCAAATCCGGACGCACCCTGGCGGACGCGATCCTGAGCGGCATCGATGCCAGTGACGACCCGTTGAAAAAATCCATGGGCCGCATCAAGCGCAATGTGCAACTGGGTGTCAGCCTGCCAGAGGCCGCTCAAGACTATGCCGAGTTTTATGAGCAGGATGAGCTGCGCCTGTTTGCCCTGGGCCTCAAGGTCAACCACCGCTACGGTGGCAACGCCAGTGACCTGCTGGAGAACCTGATCAAGATGATTCGCGAGCGCGACCAGGGCGCACGGCAGTTACGCGCCATGACGGGGGAAACCCGGGTGACCGCACTTGTGCTCGCGGTGCTGCCGGTGAGTGTTGCAGGCTACTTCCTGATCATTAATCCAACGTACCTGATGGCCATGTGGGAGGACCACAGCGGCCAACGCTTGATGCTCGGTGCGTTCGCCTTGCAAGTCATCGGCTGCGTGGCGCTGTGGCGCATGTTGCGGAGTATCTGAGATGGCGATAGTGATCAGTGCCGTATTGTTTCTTGCCGCGTTATTGCTACTGCTGGCCAACATCTTGAGCGGTCGTCGCCAAC
Source organism: Pseudomonas sp. SED1 (assembly GCF_034044025.1). Classification (NCBI taxonomy): domain Bacteria; kingdom Pseudomonadati; phylum Pseudomonadota; class Gammaproteobacteria; order Pseudomonadales; family Pseudomonadaceae; genus Pseudomonas; species Pseudomonas sp. SED1. The sequence continues at coordinate 22,868 of NZ_JAXCIS010000006.1, read as the reverse complement.
AACGCCTGGTTACCCAACGACTTCAAGGCGAGCCAAGCCGTAACGACAAAATGAGTGAGTGGTTCCACCAGTTGGGCAGCACCCGGATCGGTCAGCGCACCGTCAGCCTCGATAACGAAACGCAAACCCTGCTCAACCGCATGGGCTGGAGAAAGGCCAGCCAGCGTTCGATGTTCGCCGCCTGCCAGATCGCTTCGCCGATACTTCTGATGGGCCTGACCGCGCTGGCACTGGAGCTGTTTTTTCCCGACACCGAGCATGAGTGGGTGATCGCCCTGCTGGGCCTGATCATCGGTTACCTGCTGCCCAAGCGAATCCTGGTTTCATTCGCCAAAAAGCGCCAGGAGAAAATCGCCCGGGAAGTAGCGACCTTCATACCCCTGGTGCGCATTCTGTTTGAGTCAGGCATGGCCGTAGAGCAAGCACTTCGGGTCATGGCCTACGACGCGCAGAAGCTGTTGCCGGTGCTGACCGCCGAACTGCGCCTGGTGCTGGCGCGCGTCGATTCCGGGCTGGAATTGGGTGAGGAATTGAACAAGGCCAGCCAGGTATTGGCCGTCGATGAACTGACCGATACGTGCTTGATCCTCCAGCAGCTGCTTCACCAGGGTGGAGGCGCGATGAAGTCGCTGCAGTCGCTCAAGCAACTGCTGGATGACCGGCGCCTGACCCGCTTGCAGGAATACATTTCCAAGATGTCCGCCAAGATGTCCGTCGTGATGATGCTGTTCCTGTTTCCCGCGTTACTGATCGTATTGGCCGGCCCTGGTTTTATTGCCATCGCCAAAGCCTTCGTGCCTTGAGAGGACATGCAATGAAGACAGTGATGATCGCCTGCAGCCTGTTGTTGTTGGGCGGTTGCGCCAGTAACGGGCAACTGCCGTGGGCGGGTTTCAGCGCGCAGGGCAGTTGTGCCAAGCCCAACTCCAATCAGGAGTTGTCGCTGAACCTGGCCGACGATATGGCCAACGAGGGCAAGCTCCACGCCAGCCTGGCCAACCTGCAAAACCTGCCGGACAACCTGCCCCAGGTGCGCCAGCGCCAGGCCAAGGTGTACCGCCTGCTGGGCCGCAGCGAGGCCGAACCGTTGTACCGCAGCCTGCTCGGTACCTGCATGGCCGCCGAAGGCGAGCACGGCCTCGGCCAGTTGGCAGCCGCGAGAGGGGACAACGGCCAAGCCATGGCGTATTTGCAACGGGCGGCCAGGATGTCGCCTACAGACGAGAAAATCCGCAACGACCTGGGCGTGGTGTACCTCAATCAACGACGCCTGGAAGACGCGCGCTTTGAATTCCTCACGGCCATGGAGCTCAAGCAGAGTGATCAACTGGCGGCGATCAATCTGGTGACGCTGATGATCTACCAGGACAACTGGGAACAAGCCGCACAAGTGGCCAGCCGCATGGGTCTGAGCCCGGAACAAGTGACGCAAGCCCAGGCCCGGGCGCAGCAACTCAAGGCACCTGCATCAACGACGACACTGCCAAAAGATCAGGTCGCGACCGTAAGCGACGCGCTGCAAGCGCCGGTCAAATAGGTTTGAAGGGAGTACACAGGATGAAACTCACACTGCTCGCCACTCTGCTGTTCGCCAGCCTGCCGCTGACGGCGCAGGCCATTGAGCCAGGGCCTTCCTCGCCACAGCAAAAACAGACCGAAGGCTGGCTGCAAATGCAGGTCAGCGGCGAACGGGCATCCTCCAACCCACAAAAGGCCACGCCCGCTGAACGCGACCTGGTCATGCAACGCCTGCTGGAGAGTTACAAACACCCTATCCCTGAGTATTACGACCAGAAACAGGGCGGCAACACCCCAGGCGGCGGCAGCAGTAACTAGTGGGCAGTTACGCGCTGGCGTGCCGGTGAGTTATTCGGCGATAGCGCCAGCGCCAACTGGGTGCGGTTGTGCATATGGGTCAGGCGCAGCACCTGGGACACGTAGAGTTTCACGGTGTTTTCGGTGATGCCCAGTTTACAGGCAATCTGATAGTTGGTCTGGCCCTTGCCTACCAACCTTGCGACGTCCAGCTGGCGCGGGGACAACTGATTGAAGATCGCCGGTATTTCAACGCGGTCAGTCTCACTGACCTCGCCCTCGGCATCATTCGACAGGGGCGATTGCGGGCTGCTGCGCACCTTGTCGAGGTCATGATAAAGATCGTCGATGGACGCCGAGAGAAACTGCAGCTTCTGGTTAAGATGCCCCAGGTCGAGGTTTTTCTGGCGGTCTTGCAGCGCCACGACCTGGCGTTGCAACCCTTCTAGCAGTTCGCCCAAATTGATCGGCTTCTGGTAGTAATCGGCAATTCCGGCGCGCAGGGCCTTGATGACGTCCTGCTTGTCGGCACGCCCGGTCAACATGATGGCTTCAAACACCCGCTGCTTGCCGGCCAGGCGTTGCAGCGCCTGGACCAGTTCGATGCCATCCATCTCTGGCATGTGCAGATCACACAGCACCAGGCCGATCTCGGTATCGTCACGGAAACGCTCGATAGCCTGCTGGCTGGAGTTGCAAGGGACGCAACGGTAACCGTTGCTTTCAAGAAATTCGCAAAGCTCTTCCACGATCAGGGGCTGATCATCGACAACGAGCACTTTCACTTCAGAGGTAAGCTTGTTCACGCGCTACTCCATGCCTGGGCAAGCCAAAGACCGACCGATCCATTCCGACCACTTTCCTATACAACCTACCCATAAACGTAGACGTACTTTCCTACTATGTACATAGCGATAGCCTACGTGGCGACTAATGGGATCCAAAGCCAGGCCAGGCAGAACCCGACCAATAAAAACGGCACGAACGGCTGTCTGGCCGAGCGTTCCGGATGCAGGTATTGCAAGGTGTTCTTAAGCCCTTGATTCATCAGCGGCCACAGTCTGGGGGCCAGCAGCAGCCAAGCCGCGCTGGCGAGGCCAGCGCCGATAAAAGTGCCCAGTACGTAGAGGTGGTTGGTCGCCAGCCCCAATGCCGCGATCAACTTCACGTCACCGGCACCCAGGCGGCCCAGTGCGTAACCGGGCAGGGTAAACAACAATGCCAGGGCAAATGCCCCACCGCCCTCGGCGGCAGGCGCGCCGAGCCAGGTGGTACCGTTCCAGAGCAGGTAAACCAGCGCCAGCAGGCAAGCGCCGAGGGTCAAGCGGTTGGAGATCTGACGTAGACGGATATCTTGCACAGCGCACAGCGCCAGCCAAACGAATAGGACGAGGCTTTGAATCACGTAAAAAAAATCCCTTTTTGCTGAATGATTCTATGCTGATATCAGGTAGTAGTAGTCAGGGTAGACGAGTCATGAAAAAAGGCCTCCCTAGAAAGCAAAAAGGTGCCGCCGCGCTGGAGTTCGCGATGGTCTTCATGATTTTTTTTGCCGTATTTTATGGTCTGGTCAGCTACAGCCTGCCGTTACTGCTGATGCAGTCCTTTACCCAAGCCGCCGCCGAAGGCGTAAGACGCAGTGTCGCGCTGGACCCCTCCACGCCTAACTACATAACGGCACTGCCCAATCAGGCCGTCGCCGCGGCCCAGGCACAACTGTCATGGATCCCCTCGTCGTTCAAGTTCCTGCCCACGTATGTCACGGCAACCTATAGCGCGAGCTCGCTGCTGACGGTGCAAATTAACTATCCAACGTCCAGCCTTCAGAACGTGTTGCCGTTTCTGGTCCTGCCAGGTTTGGGTACCGTGCCCAATCTGCCGCCCACACTGTCCGCCCAGTCGAGCATGCAGTTTTGACCTCAGGGGATAAACTATTCGGCCGCCTGCTCGGACGTGGCAACCACCTGAGTGCGGACGCCCCCGCCGCATTGCCAAGCACCGCCGCGTTGCTGTTCTACCTCGACGCCCAGGCCCGGGTCGTGGACATCCATGGCCCGCTTCGCCATCGACTGGAACGGCCCGCCGCGCAACAACCGCCAGCATCGCTGCTCGAGTACCTGACCCCGATGAGCAGCCTGGTGATCGAAGGCACGCCAGGCGACTGGCAAGGGCAAACCCTGGACCTGGATTTCAAAGGGCTTGCCGGGCAAATCCTGCATACACGCGGCTGGGTTCAACCCGAGGACAAGGGTTGGCTCCTGCAACTGCTGGACATTGGCGACCTGATTGCCCATCGCCAACTGACTCAGCGACGCGAACACAATCAGCGCGTGAACGACCAGATCAGCGAGCAACTGCGGGTCTGCAGCCTGACGCGTCTGCCCGAGGTGCTGCAGGACACTCTTCAGACTATCTCCCAGCACTGGCACATCCCCTGCACGGCGATTGCCTTGCTGGACGAGCAAGGCCAGGAATGGTGTATCCAGGGCTGTTACACAGCCCACGACGCTCCGGCACTCTGGAGCAACGGGCAAGCCCTGGGCGGCAGCCTCGACAGCCTGGGCGGTACAGCGCCGGTGAGCCTGGGGGTAAACCGAGGCCACAGCGACCACCCGCGCCTGCAAGGGCTGTTTGGCAATACCGATGGTTTTCTGGTGCCCTATCACGATGGTCATGGCCTTGGTGCATGGCTGCTGTGCGGCCTTTATAGCCGCCAGGAACAGACCAGTGACCGTGACTGGCTGCAACTGACCGCCGCCCTCGCCGCTCCGTTGCTCGGCCGCCTGCGCGAACAGCACCATCAGCAGCAACTGGAGCGCCTCGACGCCCTGCAGGGACTGCTCGGCACCGGCTGGTGGGAACTGCCCCCACACAGCGAGGACATTGAACTCGCCCCGCAGTTGCTGCACACCCTCAACCACGGCGAGTCCACCACACGGCTATCGTTGCCGATGTGGCTCAAGCTGATTCACCCCGCTGACCGGGAAGAACTCGCCAGCCGCCTGCAAGACCTCAAGACCCTGGGCAAGCCGCTGTCCACCAGCGTTCGCCTGCAACCTACCGACCCGGCGCAAAACCCCATCTGGTACCGCGTACAGGGGCAAGCGCTGGGCTCGGGCGAACACCGCCGCGTGGTGGGCTTCATGCTCGACATCAGCGATATAAAAAATCAGGAACAACAGGCCGCCGCCGCCCACGCACGCCTGGATAACCTGATCGCCAGCTCCCCGGCGGTGATCTACGTGCAACGCTACGTCGAAGGCACGCTGCAACCGGTGTTTTTCAGCGACAGCCTGCTGCCGCTGCTTGGCCGCAGCCTGGCCGACTTCACCCCGGCGACGCTGATCCAATGGATCCACCCCGAAGACCGCGAGCTCTACTTCGACCGTACCCGCCGACTGCTGCGCGAAGGCAGCGTGCGCAGCCGTTACCGGGTGCTCGACAAACAGGGCGATTACCACTGGCTGCTGGATGAAGCCCGGCTGCTGCGCGACGACCTGGGCTTACCCGTGGAAGCCGTGGGCCTGTGGCTGGATGTCACCGAAACAACCCTCGCGGCGCAACGGGTCAAAGAGAGCGAGGAACGCTATCGAATCCTGGTGGAAGATTCCCCGGCCATGATCTGCCGTTACCGTCCGGATTTGACCCTGACCTTCGGCAATACGCCCCTCGCCAACTACATGGAATGCCTGCCTGAAAAACTGCCGGGCATGAACCTCAGCCAGTGGCTGTCCGAAGAACAACGCGAGGCATTTGTGCAGCGCATCCGGCAGTTGACCCCGGAGTTCCCCGTGAGCACCGCCGAAATCAGCCTGCAATTGCCGGGGCGTACACATGCCTGGTGGGTGTGGTCGGACCGGGGCGTATTCGACGAACAGGGCCAGTTGCAGGAAATCCAGGCCGTAGGCCGGGATAACACCGAAGTCCGCCGCTCCCAGCAGCAACTGACCCAAAGCGCCAAAATGGCCACCCTCGGCGAAATGGCCACCGGCCTCGCCCACGAAATCAACCAGCCGTTGAACGTGATGCGCATGGCCATCGTCAACGTACTCAAGCGCTTGAGCAACGGTGATGCCCAGATCGATTACCTGACGGAAAAACTCCAGCGCATCGACTCCCAGGTCCAGCGGGCGGCTCGCGTGGTGGACCATATGCGCGTCTTCGGCCGCCGTTCGGAAGTCGAACAGCAGCCCTTCAACCCGGCGCAGGCGGTGGAAGGCACCTTGTCGCTGCTCACTGAAGGCCTGCGTGGCAAAGGCATAGAACTGCGGGTGACGCAGACGGACTGTACGGTGCAGGTCAAAGGCTACGTCGACCAACTGGAGCAGGTGCTGATCAACCTGATGGTCAACGCCCGCGATGCCCTGCTGAGCAAACGCGAACACGACCGCGACCTGCGGCCGTGGATTTCGGTGCAGATCGAACACGACAGCCGTCACGTGCGCATCTGGGTAGAGGACAACGGCGGCGGGATTGACCCACGACTACTGGAGCGGATTTTCGAACCGTTCTTCACCACCAAGCCGATTGGCGTGGGCACCGGTCTGGGGTTATCGGTGAGCTATGGCATTGTCGAAAACATGGGCGGCCGTTTGAGCGTCGCCAACAGTGAACATGGGGCGAAGTTTTGTGTGGAGTTGCCGGTGGTTGAAGCCTAATTTACCAAGGCCGCTTGCCCGTGAGGACGGCAGCTGAGGTTGGCGCCCACTTCCACCGCATTCAGGTTAACTCCAAGATTCTGCAGCAGGTTGTTTACCAACGGATCCAGAATCGGGCTGAGTACCCCGCCGATCACAGAACCCAGGGTGCTATTGAGCCCGTTGAGCAGCGTGCCTGTCGTCTGCAGTAACCCTCCCAACAGGTTGAACCCCGTCGGTTTGTAGACCTGAAACTGAATACCGCTTAACGCGTTGCTGATCGCGCTCAACAAGCTGGCCGTCGATGAGGGGTAATACTGTGCAGGTATCACGTTGATTTCAGGAGGCTGATTGTAGGTGTGGGGTGGCAGCGTACTCACGGCCGCGCCCAACTGACTACTGACGCTGAGTCCGATACCGCCACCGTAGAATGGCTTCCGAGTCGCAGGGTCGCACGTCGTCGGGCCGAGCCCCAGCAACGGTTTGAAACAGGTAATCGCACCGATATCAACCACCGGTAGCGGCGCGACCGGATCCAGGGGGGTGTTGCTGTTGAACGCATTGATCAGCTGCGGGCTCTGGCCAATTTTCACGTTCACCAGTGAGGCGTTGGTTTGGGTGGTCAGGGTCTTGGTCGCATCACTGGCACAGGTGAAACCGGTGACATAGCTTTCAGCCGTGCCCAGTTCCAGAACCACATCGATCCTGGCCGCCGGCGGGTTCGAGGAAGAGGACAGCACTTGCAGGTCGGTACGCTGGCAATAGCCCCCCAACACACACAAGAGCGAACTCACCGTACCGCCCAGGTTCAAGCTCAACAGATTATTCAAAACGTCCGAAAGTGGTCCGATCAAGCCATTCAGAGCAACGTCCACTACTGGGGTGTCCAGCACCGGCAACCCCAGGGTCAGGCCGAGACTTAGCTGCGCGGTTTTCACATAAATCCTCGTCGCCGAGGTCTTGTCCTTGGCATAGGTAGGGTCACCGATCGCCGACAATTGTGGCGGCTGGATCACTTTCAACCGGACCCCGCCGTTAAGCAGGCCCGGGATATTTACCGGGATGGTAGCCACGGCCCCGTTTTTGGTGTTGGCCAGTTGCACGAAGGCTTCAGCGAGTTGGAATACGTTCAAGCTGGTGTTCAGTCCCGCTGACACCGCACCCGTTTGCAGCTGCAACAGGCTGCCCAGGGTGACATCCAAATTGCCCACCACCGTCTTGATGCTGGTAAGGCCGCTGACTGCAACGCTGGCCGTATTGCCTCCGGCACTGAGCACCGTAATCGCCGCATCGAGCAGTTGGCTGATCTTGACGGTCTTGGTCAACAGTTGGTCGTAGGCCCCTGCCGTAACGCCCACGTTCAGTGCCAACTGGTTGAGGTAGCTGAGCAAGTTGATGTTGGTGTCTACCAGGCCCTGCCAGCCTGCCACGCTCAGATTCAGTGAGCCGCCCAACAGTTGGCCGAACAACAGGTTCAGTGCTGCTGATTTGCTTGAGTCCACGGTGACCAGCGTGGATTTAATTGTCAGTTGTGCCTGGGGCGGCAGGATCTTCGGCGCGGCCACCGCGATGGCAGACAGTTGCGTGTTGAAGTTGTAGCCGCCACCACTGAACAATGCCCAAATACCCCCGGCAACGCTGGTCATGATCGGGCGCGAGGCAGTTACCTGGATGGCATCGGTCTTGGTCGAGTCTGCGGAAAACACCCGTTGGTTGGTCGCTCCGATTGTCAGCACGCCGCATTTCACTATCAGGGCGCTTCCTGGCGGGATGACATAACCGTTGCGCACTGCGCTGACACCCGCATAAGTGGGCGCGGTGTTGGTGGCGGCCAGGCAATCGCCCTTGCGCTGCACAGCCTCCAGCGCCGCCATATCGGCAATCCCCTGCAATTGCCGTTTTTCCAGGTACAAACGGCTGCTATGGATCACCAGCAACAGGAATACCAAGGCGATGCCCAGGGTCACAGCCGCAATCAAGCCAATCGCACCACGCTGCCTTGCATGCCCGGCCAGGCGGCCGGAACGAAGTCGGGGAGACATCGAGCACTCCTTTGCCGGCACACTGCCGAGCGCTTACTCTCCTGTGTTGCTTGGGAGTGTAGTCAAGAGCGGCGGGGGCTGCAGGCCAGTCGCCATGAGCAGGCGACTGGCGGAGGGCGTATTAACGAATCAATGCGGCGGGTAGTTGGACAGCACCTTCGTCACCGTCGCACGAATGGCCGCGCTGCGGTCCTGTGGCTCGGGGGTACTGGCGAGGATTTGCTCATCGCTACCGCGCCACACCAGTTTGCCGTCCTTGCCGTCGAGCAAATCAATCTGGATGGTGGCCACCTTGTAGGTGATGTTGCGGGTTTCGTTGTACATCGGCGCGCCCCAGTAGCCATTCCACGGGCCGCCCCAGGCCCCGCCGTAGTTGGTGGTGACTTGTTGCTGACGGTCCTCGACGATCAGGTAAGTCTGCACATTCAGGTCAGCCTTGGTGCCCGGCGCCGCAGGGCGCAGGCCACGCTGGTCGAGCTGCTCGCCCACGGCCTGGCGGATGCGCTGTTCGGTGAGGTCACTCTTGATCCGCGGGTCATCCGGGCGGTATTGCAACGCAGGCTCTTTCCAGCTCCAGCTGCGGTACGCGCCAAAGTCCCGGCTGGCGTCGAAATCATGGTTGACCTGGCTGGTCTGGCAACCGCTCAGCAACACAACAACAGCAAGTGCAGCGATACGACGAAGCATGGTTTTTCTCCAAAAGACGAACTGAGCCTGAGATGAGAATAGCTGCTAACTGGGTGGGTAGGCAGTCATCGCCTTTTGCATCGCCTCACGCAGGGAATCGGCGCGTTCGCTGAGGCTGCCCTGGCTCGTGGTTTCGGCGCTGGTGCTCCATACCGGCTGGCGGGTGCGGGCGTCGAACAGGCTGATGCGCGCCACGGCCACCGTCACTTCATAGGTGCGTACCACCGGCACGCTGTTGTACATGCCGTAGCCGTTGCCGTAGCGGTTATAGCCGCCGTAACCGTAGCCATAGTCGTCCTGGACCTGGCGCAGGCGTTTTTCCAGACGCACGTCGGCGCTTACCAGCACGTCGGGGGTGCGGTTGTCATGCAAGGGGCGCAGGCCGCGCTGGTCGAGGGCGCCGCTGACGGCCTCGGCAATCTGCGCCGAATCGGCCCAGGCCGAACCCGCCGGTAGTTGGTTGTTGAGCCAGGCCCAACTGCGATAGGCGCCATAGTCGCGCACCGGCGCCGGGTAGGCGCTGGCATCAAAGGTGTTGGCCGCCTGGGCAGGCGCCGGCGGCATCGGGGCGGACGCCGCCACATACGGGTTGTTGCTCTGGCAACCCGCCAGGCCCAGGCCCAGCAGGATCAGTCCAAGACAGCGCTTCATTTCGACCTCCGCAGACTGGGCCGCTTAAACCGGACGGCAGATCCAGTGCAAATAACGCCCAAGTCCGGCAAAGCTTGGGTGACGACGGTGTGCGAGCTCCATCTCCAACAAATCCTGCAACTCGGCGCGGGCCTGGAATTCCACCGGCATATAGTCGTGGAACACCCGCACGCCACTCTGGGTTTCGACCTGCCACAGGCCCTCTAGTTGCGTCGCCAATTCCCGTGGGTCCAGGGGTTGTTGTGGCGTGAGGCTCTGCTTCTCGCCGGCCATGTCGTTCTTGCGCATTTTGCGGAAGTGGCCTTTGAGCAGGTTGCGGTAAATCAAGGCGTCGCGGTTGTAGAAGGCCAGGGACAGCCAGCCGCCGGGCGCGGTCAACTGGTGCAGCACCGGCAGGATCGCATGGGGTTCGGCCAGCCATTCCAGCACGGCGTGGCACAGCACCAGGTCGTAGGGTTCGGTGAGCTGGCCGAGCAGGTCCTGCCAGGGCGCCTGAATGAAAGTGGCTGTCTGCCCGGCTTCAGCGAAACGCTGGCGGGCGCCTTCGAGCATCGGCTCGGCGGGTTCGGCCAGGGTTACATCGTGACCGCGCTCCGCCAGCCACAGCGACATATGGCCCAGCCCCGCGCCGATATCCAGTACCCGCAGCGGGCGGTCCGGCAGCGCTTCGATCAAATCGGCTTGCAGCACCGCCAGGCGAATCGCGCCCTTGGCACCGCCGTAGATCTTCTCGGCGAAACGGGTAGCAAGCTGGTCGAAATGACGGTCGCTCATTTGGCAAACCGCCGTTCGCTGTCGGCCAGTTTGGCCTGTACAACCTGATCCATGTCCAACCCCAATTCGCTGCACAACAGCAGCAGATACAGAACAATGTCACCCACTTCCTGGCCGGCGTGGGCGAGTTTGTCGGCAGGTAACTGGCGCGACTGGTCTTCGCTCAACCACTGGAAAATCTCCACCAGCTCGGCCATTTCGACGCTGGCGGCCATCGCCAGGTTCTTGGGGCTGTGGAACTGCTTCCAGTCGTTGGTATCGCGGATGCGGTGCAGGCGTTCGGTGAGGTGGTCGAGATTCATGGGGCGCTCCTGAAGGTGTATAGCTTCGGGCGCAAGCCGCGCGAAGGCAAGTGAATCCCTGTAACGCGTAAACCTCTATGCTAGAAGGGAACTAGGGTCAGGTAATAACGACCAAAGCCTCAGCTACGCCCACCTTTTCATCAGGACACACACATGCAGGTAGAAAGCTTTTTCGAATGGCTGGGCCAGGCGCTCGGTTCCGTCATCCGCTTTATCGTCGACGGGCTCAGTGGATTGTTCAATGCGCTGACCCACGCGGGCGGGAACTTTATCGATGGGCTGTCACGCACGCTGGGCATGGACACCTCGATCATCAGCATCCTCACTCTGATCATCGGCCTGATGCTGCTGTACTCGGCGGTGCGCGCATTTATGCGGGCGTCGATCATCATGGGGATTATCTGGTTGATGCTGGGATTGTGGCTGTTGAGCTGGGTGGTGCGTTAATAAAGGGCCAGCAGGGTAAATCCCTTTAATTTGACGGACGTTTCCGAGACAATCTTTCAGCCTTGTGCCTGCCAGGACCGGTGGCTAGTCTTCGCTCCTTCACTGCATATCAGTGATCGGGTTTAGTCGCCCGGAATTAGTGAGCGCAAGTTGTCGCCCTGCTTCATGGCGGCTGTGCGCAGGGCACCTTCGGGTGCGCCGGGTTCCACTAGCCGGTCGACTAACCTGCGTACAGCCGCCACCCTCGTTTAGTCGCGCGGGTGTCAGCTCCTTACCTACTAGTGGAGTTACACCATGCATAAGCTTGTTCCCGACCCACCCAGCGACTTCCTCAACGACCGCGCCGCCTTCAATCGCGCCCTCGAACACTACCTGCCATCACAGGGTTTCCACACGGTCAACGAAGACCTGAGCTTCGAAGATTCCCTGCTCTACACCGCCAGCCTGCTGAGCAGCGCCTCGGCCACTGCGCTTGATTGCAGTGAGCTGCTGGAGAGCCCACAGCGGGCGAAGATCCTGGCCGTTTGGCACTTGCTGGAAATTGCCAAGACCACCGTCGACCGCTCCATCGAATGCCTGCACCCCCGCAAAACCTGACACTACGCGGTCAAAACTGTGGGAGCGGGCTTGCTCGCGAAGGCGGTGGGTCAGCCAATACATCCGGCAACTGACACACCGCTTTCGCGAGCAAGCCCGCTCCCACATTGGATCTGCGGCGCAGCTAATGGACAGTTACACTACCGCTCCCCAAAGGAGCCCGCATGACTTCCCTGCTAACCGACTGGCGCGACCGCCCCACCCACCGCCGCGTGTGGGCCCTCGCCGCGCCGATGATCCTGTCGAACATCTCCGTGCCGCTGGTAGCGCTGGTAGACAGCATGGTCATCGGCCACCTGCCCCACGCCCATCAACTCGGAGCCGTGGCCGTCGGGGCCAGCCTGTACACCTTCCTCGCCTGGGCCATGGGCTTCCTGCGCATGGGCTCCACCGGTTTTGCCGCCCAGGCCGCCGGGCGCGGTGACGGCGCGGCGCTGAGGCAGATTCTGTTGCAGGGGCTGCTGCTGGCGCTGGGCCTCGCGATGTTGCTCGGCAGCATCGGCATTCCCTTAAGCGGTTTGGTGCTGGAGTGGATGCAGCCGTCCCCCGAGCTGAACCAGCTGACCCGCGAATTCTTCCATACCCGCCTCTTCGGCCTGCCCGCCGCCCTGGCCAGCTACGCGCTGGTGGGCTGGTTCCTCGGCACCCAGAACGCCCGCGCACCGCTGGCGATTCTGCTGACCACCAACCTCGTCAACATCGCCCTCAACCTGTGGTTCGTGCTGGGTTTGGATTGGGGCGTGGTCGGCTCGGCACGCGCCTCGGTGATCGCCGAATGGACCGGCGCCCTCCTTGGCCTGGCCCTCACCCAAAAAGCCCTGCGGGCCTACCCTGGCCATATCGCTTGGGCGGCACTCAAACTGTGGCAAAGCTGGCGCCCGCTGCTGGCGGTGAACCGCGATATCTTCATCCGCAGCCTGGCCCTGCAATCGGTGTTTTTCATGATTACCGTCCAAGGCGCGCGTCTGGGGGATGCCACCGTGGCGGCGAATGCGCTGCTGCTTAACGGATTACTGCTGACGGCTCATGCCCTGGACGGATTGGCCCACGCCGTGGAGGCGTTATGCGGCCACGCCATCGGCGCCCACGACCGCCAGGCCTTGCGCCGCTCGCTGGTGGTGGCCTGTGGTTGGTCGCTGCTGGCCAGCGTCGGTTTCGCGATCCTGTTCGCCGTGTTCGGCCACTTGTTTATCGCGATGCAAACCGACATCCCGAGCGTGCGCGAAACCGCCGACATCTACCTGCCCTACCTCGCCGTACTGCCGTTGATTGCCGTGTGGAGCTACCTGCTGGACGGCCTGTTTATCGGCGCTACCCGCGCCCGGGAAATGCGCAATGGCATGCTGCTGACGGTGGTGATTGTGCTGCCCTTCGCCTGGGCATTGCAGAGCCTTGGCAACCACGGCTTGTGGATAACCTTCCTGCTGTTCATGGCCCTGCGCAGCCTCACGCTGTGGGCGATTGCCTGGCGCCTGAACAAGCAGGACCGCTGGCTCACTGGCCCGGCGTGAAGGTGATAAACGCCGTGACCCGGTCGAGCACCGGCGCCAGCCAGCGCAGTGGCCGGGACATCGACGCCACCAACGTGGCATGACTGGTCTTGGCGAAGTAGAACGCCTCCACCGGCACGCCCGCCGCCCGCAGTTTGTTCGCCAAGCCGCCAGTATTGCGCTTGGGGTTGACCAGGTTGTCGTCCACCGATGCAATCAACAGGCTCGGCGGTGCGTCATGGCTGACGTGATTGATGGGTTGGGAATCGGGCGGCGAATCCGGGTAGAAGAACACCGGGCGCACATCACGGTTTTCAATCGGCAGGAAATCATACGGCCCGGCGAGGCCGATCCAGCCCTTGAAGATTGACGGCGACAAGCCGACTCCGGCCAGCCACTGAGGGTCCAGCGCCAGCATCGCGGCGTTGTAGCCACCGGAACTGTGGCCCATCACATACAGCTTGCTGGGATCGCCGCCGTACTCGGCACTGTGCTGATGCGCCCAGGCCACCGCTTGGGCACCGTCCTGCAAAAACGCCGGGTAACGCACTTGTGGATAAAGTCGGTAGTCAGCAATCACCACCATGATGCCGCGTGAGGCCAGGGCCTCGCCTACAAAACCGTAGTCATCCTTTGAGCCGCTGTTCCAGCTGCCGCCGTAGAAAAACACCACGACGGGGGCGTTGGGCAAGGCGGTGACGGGACGGTAGATATCGAGTTTCTGGCGGGGGTCATCGCCGTAGGCGATGGAGGAGGTTTTGGTGAAGGTGCTGGTGGGGGTGAGTGCGTTGAGCACTTTGATGGGCGAACAAGCCGCAAGAAGCGCGGCTATGGCCAGGGTGAGCGCTTGCAAGAGCTTTCTCGACATTATTCAGGCCCTATAAAAACTGCAGGACTTGCGGCGATCCAAATGTGGGAGCGGGCTTGCTCGCGAAGGCGGCGTGGCAGTCAATACATGGGCAAACTGATACACCGCCTTCGCGAGCAAGCCCGCTCCCACACTGGATCTCTGTCACTTTGAGATCTTTGTCAGCCTGGGAGCGGTGTACTTACGAGGACAGGTACGACGAACGAGTCAGGCCCAATCGCAACGCATCCAGGAACTGAGTCCGCTCCGCCGCCGTGATCTTCGCGCTGGCGCACTTGTCACGGTAGTGAGTCATCAACTCTTCCGGCGACAAGTGCACGTAGCGCAGCATGTCTTCGATGGTGTCGTGGGTCTCGATCCCGGCGCTGTACACCGAACCGTCTTCACGCTGGTAGATGTTCACCGAGTCGGTGTCACCGAACAGGTTGTGCATGTCGCCCAAAATTTCCTGGTAGGCACCCACCAGGAAGATGCCCAGCAAGTAATCTTCACCCTCGTTCACCGCGTGCACCGGCAGGCTGGTCTCGATGCTTTGCTCATCCACGTACTGCTTGATCTTGCCGTCGGAGTCGCAGGTCAGGTCTTGCAGCACGGCACGGCGCAGCGGCTCTTCGTCGAGGCGATGCAGCGGCAGGATCGGCAGTACCTGGCCGATGGCCCAGGTGTCCGGCAGGCTCTGGAATACCGAGAAGTTGCAGATGTACTTGTCGGCCAGCTTGTCGTTGAGTTCGTCCAGCACCTGGCGATGGGAGCGCTGGCGCGCCTTCAACGAGTTGTGCAGGCGGCGGCACACGGCGAAGTAGCACTGCTCGGCCAGGGCCTTTTCGGCGAGGGTCATTTTGCCGTCAGCGTACTGGGTGGCCACATCGCTCATGTAGTGCGTGGCGCGCCAGTAGGTTTCGGTGACCATTTCAATGTCGGTCGGGCCCAGCAGGTCCACCAGCCATTGCACGGTTTCCGGCAGGCTTTCCTTGTTCTCGATCACCGGCACGTCGTCGTTGTGTTTCTCGACGTCGGTCACTTGCACCACCAGCATGGCGTGGTGGGCGGTCAGGGAACGGCCGCTCTCGGAGAAGATGTTCGGGTGCGGCAGGCTCTGCGCGTCGCAGAATTCCTTGAGCATGCCCACGACCACGCCGGCGTAGTCGTCCATGTCGTAGTTGATGGAACTGGCGTTACGCGAGTGGGTACCGTCGTAGTCCACACCCAGGCCGCCGCCCACGTCGATGTGGTCCACCGGCAGGCCGAGGTTGCGCAGTTCGCCGTAGTAACGAATGGCTTCCTTGAACCCGTGCTGGTAGTCGGCCAGGTTGGCGATCTGCGAACCCATGTGGAAGTGCAGCAGGCGGATGCCCTGGTCCAGGCCCGCCGCGCGGAAGCGCTCGACCACAGACAACAGTTGCGCCGCCGACAAACCGAATTTGGATTTCTCGCCGCCGGTGTCCGCCCACTTGCTCGACGCCAGGGACGACAGGCGAACTCGCAGGCCCACCTGTGGCTTGACCTTGAGGTTGGCGGCTTCTTCGATCACCAGGCCGACTTCGGATTCTTTCTCGATCACGATAAATACGTTGTGGCCAAGCTTCTGGCCCATCAGCGCAAGGCGGATGAACTCACGGTCTTTGTAACCGTTGCAGACGATGGTGCCGCCTTTCGGCGCCAGGGCAAGCACGGCCAGCAGCTCCGGCTTGGAGCCGGCTTCCAGGCCAATGGACACATCCTGGGTGGCAATGATGTTCTCGATCACCGCTTCCTGCTGGTTCACCTTGATCGGGTACAGCGCGGTGTATTTGCTCTGGTATTCCAGGCGCTCGATATTCGCGTCGAAGGCACCGGTCAGTTGGCGCACGCGGTCTTGCAGGATGTCGGGGAAGCGCACCAGCAACGGCAGGGACAGGCCGCTTTTACGCAGCTGGTCTACTTGCTCGTACAGGTCGACAGGCGTGCTGTTCGGGCCGTTCGGACGGACTTCAACGCGACCGGCATCATTGATCGCGAAATACCCGGCCCCCCAATGGCGAATCCCGTAAACACTGCGGCTGTCCGCAACTGTCCATTGGCTGCCATCGTCTTTGCGTGTGCGTCGTACGGACATCGAAGTCCCCTATAAATGAAGTCGAAGTGCACCGGCCTGATCAGAGGCTGGCGCAGTCTAAAGAATGAAAATGACGATTTGCCTGTGAGAGGGGTAGACCCCACTTGCAGGACAGAGTTTAGACACCGGTCAGGAACAGGCTCTGTGAAAACCATGGAGACGACAGTTTGCGTTCAGCAAGCGGGTCATCGGGGTGGTTTTCACAGAGGCTGCTAACCGCCGGATTTCTTCGCCTTGTAACCCAGCTTGATCAGCTCGGCCAACAGCAACTCGACGTGGTCGCCCTGAATCTCGATGATGCCGTCTTTCAAGGCACCACCGGTGCCACAGCGCTTTTTCAGCGTCGTGGCCAACTCCTTCAGGGCATCTTCGGCCAGGGGCACGCCGGTGATGGTGGTCACCGTCTTGCCGCCACGGCCCTTGCTCTCGCGACGGACGCGGGCAATACCATCGCCTTCGGGAATCAGGGTTGTTTTGCAGGTACACGCGTCCACGGGCTGGCGACAGTCCGGGCAGTGTCGACCTGCGTCGGTGGAAAATACCAGGCCACCAAGGGCGGCGAAGGATGCGGCTTTTTTGGCCACCGGCAATCCTCTTGGGAGGACAAAGACTGATCGATGGGATCATCGACCGCGAAGCCCCACTCAGGCAGGGGCAGCGCTACTGAGCCGCCGATATTCAAACCACTGTAGGAGCGAGCTTGCTCGCGAAGGTCGTCAACGATAACGCGGGCATTCAGACAGCACGCGTCGTGCTTACGTTTTTCGCGATCAAGCTCGCTCCTACAGGGTGGAACAACAGCGGTTCAGCCTGAAAAGTCGCGCAGTGTAACGGCAAAAAGGCCCCTTGCTAAGAGCCAAATGGCGCCAATTTATGCAACTTTAGCGACGCAGGGCCAAATAACGACGCAAGCCTTCCTGCGCATCCGGGCAATAGGGCTTTTGTTCGGCCTCCTGCAACACCGTCGCCAGTGGCAGAAAGCGCGCCTCCATGACTTCTTCCGGCTGGATCCGCAACGGCCCGTCCCACACGGCAGAGAACGAGGTGCACCAGAGCCGGCTGTCGCCGTCTTCGAAGTAGAAGTGGTCGTGCGGGGTCAATTCGACGCCGCTTACCCCCAGCTCCTCTTCCAGCTCCCGGGCCGCCGATTCGGCGTAGGACTCGTGGGCCGCCACCATGCCGCCCGCCGCCGTGTCCCAGAACCCCGGGTACATGGCTTTGCTAAGGGTGCGCCGGTGCACACACAGCTCACCGGCAGAGTTGAACAGGAAGATAAAGGTGCAGCGCCCGATCAGCCCGCGCTGGCGCAGGTCGGAACGCACCAGGCTGCCGAGCAGGTTGTCCTGCTCGTCGACCCAGGCAATCAGTTCGGCGTCGGAGGCCGCGCGGTGCGCAGCCTCCCGGGTGGAAGCGTCCATCATCAACCTTGGTTAAGCAGCTGACGCAAGTCGATCACTGCAGCGTTGGCCCGGGAAATGTAGTTGGCCATGACCAGCGAATGGTTGGCGAGGACGCCAAAGCCACTGCCGTTGAGAATCATCGGGCTCCATACCGGCTCCTGCGAGGCTTCCAGCTCACGAATGATCTGGCGCACGCTGACGGTGGCGTTCTTCTTGGCCAGCACGTCGGCGAAGTCGACTTCGATGGCACGCAGCAGGTGGGACAAGGCCCAGGCCTGGCCGCGGGCTTCGTAGAACACGTTGTCGATCTGCATCCATGGGGTTTCCACCACTTCTTCGTCGACCTGCGGCACTTCACCCGGCGCCAGCGCTTCAGTTTTCAGCGCGGTGTTGAGCTTGACCCGGCCCACGCTGGCCGACAGCCGTTGCGACAGCGAACCCAAACGGGTCGCCACATCACCCAGCCAGTTGTTCAGGTTGTCGGCACGCGCATAGAACAGCGCGCCGCGCTGATTCGGGTCGGACAAACGCGCTTCGTAGCGGCTCAGGGAATTGATGCCTTCCTGGTATTCCGACTCGCTGGACGGCAGCACCCAGCTCTTGTTGTCGAAGTTGAAACGCGGTTCGGCCTTGGCCAGGTCCGCGTCTTCCGCCGACTGCGACTGGGAACGGGCGAAGTCTTTGCGCAAGGCACGGGTCAGGTCACGCACCTGCACCAGCACGCCGTATTCCCAGCTCGGCATGTTGTCCATCCACAGGCCCGGCGGGAAACGGTCGTTGGAAATGTAGCCACCCGGCTTATTCAGCAAAGTGCCCACCACGGTCTTGAGGGTTTCGACGGTGGTGAAGCCCACCACCATCTGCTTGCCTTCCTTCTCGGCGGCTATCTGCGCGTTCTGCTGAACCGGGAACAATGCAGGCTCTTCGCTCCAGTACCAACCCAGGGCACCGGTGACCAACAGATACAACGCAACCAGCGAGAGCAACGCACGGCTCATCAGCATGTTACGGAAATAGCTGCGGGGGGCCGACTTGGTTTCAGGGGCCGGGCCCTTTGCACTGCCTGCGCGGTTTTTCCAGTCCAGCATGGCGATATCCTTTCAATCACTTGAGTTCAATAGCTACGACCACAACCCTACCCCATCGTGCCGAGCCGTGCGGCGCTTTTAGTCAGGGTGGCGCTTGTGCGCGGCTCGACTATAAAGGATGCACGCTGTTTACGCCCGCGCGACTGCAGGGTCGGTAAATGAATATCCAGGACCTCGCAGTTAATTGACGTATGACACTCGTGCAACGGAAAAGAGGTGCTAGCATAGAGCCATCAGTTCGACCTCAGCATGCAGCCTAACTAGTAGTCAGGATATGACCGAGCCAGAAGACCCCAGCCGTGAGCGTCTCAAGCACCATTTTGCCCAGCGTGTAATTCATCAGGCACGTCAAATTCTTGAGATCTGGCAGCGCCTGCAACGCAGCGAATGGTCGACCGCCGACTTGACCGAACTCGGCGAGGCCAACCTGCGCCTGCTGCGTTTTGCCGAGCGCTTCGAGCAGCCGGAACATGGCCAGTTGGCACACCAGATCGGCGCTTCACTCAAGGCGGTGGACGATAACCGCGGCCGCCTGAGCAGCCATCTGATCACCGAACTCAACCGTCTGATGCAGCGCCTGTCGCGCACTGGCCTGCGCCAGGGCGATCAGTTGGAGCAAACCCTCCTGCCGCCGATGCGCAAGCCGATCTACGTGATGCTTGCCGATCACGATCGCGCCGAGCGCCTGGCCAAGCAGTTGGAATTTTTCGGCTTGAGCGCGCAGTCCCTCGACAGCGTGGCAGCATTTCGCTCATCGATGGCCGAACGCTTGCCGGCAGCCATCGTGATGGATGTGGATTTCTGCGGCACCGGCCTGGGCCTGAAGCTTGCGGCCGAAGCCCAGGAAGGCCTGGAGCAAAAACTGCCGCTGCTGTTTTTCAGCCTGCACGAAACCGATACACCCACTCGCCTGGCCGCCGTGCGCGCCGGCGGCCAGGAGTTCCTCACCGGAACCCTGGAGGCCTCGAGCCTGCTGGAAAAAATCGAAGTGCTGACCTGCGTCGCCCAGTACGAACCTTATAAAGTGCTGATCATCGACGACTCGCGGGCCCAGGCGATGCACACCGAGCGCCTGCTCAACAGCGCCGGCATCGTCACCCGCACGCTGATCGAACCGATCCAGGCCATGGCCGAGCTGGCGGATTTCCAGCCGGACCTGATCATCCTCGACATGTATATGCCGGCCTGCACCGGTACCGAACTGGCCAAGGTGATCCGCCACAACGACCGCTACGTCAGCGTGCCGATCATCTACCTCTCGGCCGAAGACGACCTGGACAAGCAACTGGACGCCATGAGCGAAGGCGGCGACGACTTCCTCACCAAGCCGATCAAGCCCCGACACCTGATCACCACCGTGCGCAACCGTGCGGCGCGGGCGCGCAACCTCAAGGCGCGGATGGTGCGCGACAGCCTCACCGGGCTGTACAACCACACCCACATCCTGCAATTGCTCGAAGACTGCAGCTTCCGTGCGCGGCGCGAGAGCAAACCGCTGAGCTTTGCGATGCTCGACATCGACCACTTCAAGCGGGTCAACGACAGCCACGGGCACCCCATGGGCGACCGGGTAATCAAGAGCCTCGCGCTGTTTCTCAAGCAGCGCCTGCGCAAGACCGACTATATAGGCCGTTACGGCGGTGAAGAATTTGCCATCGTGATGCCCGACACCGATCTCGACTCGGCCTGCAAAGTGCTCGACGAAATCCGTGGGCGCTTTGCCGAGATTCACTACCCCGCCCAGCCGCAGGATTTGTGGTGCACCTTCAGTGCCGGCGTGGTGGAGCTGTGTGACGGCTCCGACAGCCTGATGATGGCAGCCCAGGCCGACGAGGCGCTGTACCGCGCCAAGGATGCAGGGCGTAACCGGGTGATGTCGGCGCGCGCATCAAAGCAAAGTGCCACCTTTTCACCAGAATCCACCGAATCCGTCATAACTCTGTAATGGAAACGCAATAACTTCAGGCACTTACTTCTGCTGTCGGTTGAAACCACGCATGCGCCTGAAGCTGCTGACGAATCTGAACACCCTCCTTCTGGTCGCCGTTTGCCTGGCCCTGGGCGCGACGCTCTGGTGGTCGCAACGCGCCCTGGAACGGCCCTATTTGTTGATGGAGCGCTACCTGGGCCTGTCGCAGACCTTCCAGAACCAGGCCGCGCGCAATATCGACGATTACCTCGCCAGCGGCGACGCCCTGCGCCTGAGCAGCGCCAGCCAGAGCCTGGAAAACCTGTTGCAGCATCTGGATGAACTGCCGGCAGACCTGGCGCAAAACCTGCGCCCCAGCCTGGTAGACCTGGACACTTTCAGCAAGACCGACCTGCTGGCCGCGGGCAAGCTGGCGGGTGACCCGCAAGCCTTGCTGCTGCAAGCCGAACGCGAACTCGGCGCCAATCTGGAGCAACTGAACCAGTACGCCAGCGGCGTCACCTCCCCCGACGCCGCGCGTTATCTGCCGCCGTTGCTCGCGGCGTCCCAGCACCTGGCCAAACTCTCCCTGGCCCGGGACAAGCTGGTGAGCAGCGGGCGCAGCGAACTGGCCGACGACGTGGAGCGCGAAGTCAGCAATATCCGCAGCCAGGCTGACGTGCTGGGGCAACTGCCATTACTGGGGGTGACCGCCAGCAGCGAGTCCAATACCGACGACTTCTCGGCCATGATGGGCCTGGAAAACGCTGAAAAAACCGTAGCCCAGGACACCGGCGTCGACCTCAAGCGCGAACTTAACAGCCTGCTGACCCGCTACCCCGCCGAGCTGAAACGCACCCGCGAGCAAATCCAGCAACGTACCGAACTGGCCACCAGCACCCACCTGAAAATCAACGCCGTGCAGCAAGCCATCGCCGGGCTGGAGCCGGTGGTGCGGGCCCAGCATGCGCAGATCCAGGGCGAAGTGCGGCTGATTCAAGGCGTCATGATCGGCCTGATCTTGCTGATCGCGCTGTTGATCGACACCTTGCAGCGGCGCCTGGCGCGGGTGCTGACCAACCTGGCGCCGGCCTTGTCCACGTGGGCCGAAGGCAACTTCAGCCAGCCCATTGCCTTGGGCAAGACCAACCGCGAACTGCACGATATCGAGGAGTCCCTGAATCGCCTGCGCGCTTATCTGGTGGACTTGGTGGGCACCATTCGCGGCAACGCCGAGCAAGTGGCCGGCAGCAGCAGCGCCCTGGCGGAATTGAGCAATGGCATGCACGACGGCGCCGAGCGCCAGGCCGGTGACACCGCGCAGATTCGCGATTCCCTGGGTGAACTCGAAGCCACTATCCAGCAGGTTGCTGGCGACGCCAGCCAGGCCGCCGAGGCCAGCCGCAGCGCAGGCCAAGCCGTGGAACAGGGCCAACGGGTGATCGGCCTGAGCCTCACCGGGTTGCACGCATTGGTCGGCGAAGTGCAGATAAATGCGCAGATGATCGAGAAACTCGCCGAGGAGTCCGCAACCATCGGCGGCGTACTCACGGTGATTCGCTCAATTGCCGACCAGACCAACCTGCTGGCGCTGAACGCCGCCATCGAGGCCGCGCGGGCCGGTGAAGCCGGGCGCGGGTTCGCCGTGGTGGCCGATGAAGTGCGCTCCCTGGCCCAGCGCACCGCCGGCGCCACCGCTGAAATCCAGCACCTGATCGCCGGCCTGCAAACCGCCGCCCGGCAATCGGTGGAAGGCATGCGCGCCCAGGTCGAACACGCAGAAGCCACCGCCGAGCAAGCCCAGGCGGCTGACGGCGCGCTGGATGAAATCGTCGGCGCGATCCAGACCATTTCCGACACTGCGGTACGGATTGCCGATGTCACCGCCCAGCAAAGTGGCGCCGTGAGCGAAATCCGCGACAACAGTGAGCGAATTCACCAACTGGGTGAGGACAACTTGCTGCGAATTGGCCAGGGACGCAGCCAGGGAGAACACTTGCTGGTACTTGGCGGGCAACTCAACACTGCCGTACAGGCATTCCGCGTCTAACCGGCTCTCCCGCCTT